>NZ_JBHIOZ010000019.1:0-9665 GCF_042195805.1 Bartonella sp. AP57NXGY
ACACCAAAGATACCTGCAACCCAACAAAGCAGTGCGAACATTATCTTTGTGTTCTCTGTACCTGGTCTCAACAATGGGAAAACAGAACTGACAACACCTCCTTCACAGACAAAATCAACAGCATTACCAATCCTTGGTGGATTCTTTCCCAACCAATCCCAAGTCGCAAACTGATAACGTTTACCATCATCACCCGAAACGAGATAATTTCCTTGATCTTGACTAATAATTATACCTCTCATCTTAATCCCTATAAATTTAAACACTTAAAAATTATTGCGTATATGCCTTTGATAAGAAATATCAATTTCATAATCTAAATGATCTTATACTTTCATATTTTGTGCTCACAACTATACACGATATAAATCACCAGCATAATGCGCTTGGGCTCCTAGCATTTCTTCAATACGAATAAGTTGATTGTATTTTGCTAATCTATCCGAACGTGCAAGAGAACCTGTTTTAATTTGTCCACAATTCGTTGCAACAGCAAGATCTGCAATGAAAGAATCCTCTGTCTCGCCTGAACGATGAGATATAATGGCACGATAACCTGCTTTATGTGCTACTTCTACAGCATCAAGTGTTTCACTCAATGTACCAATTTGATTAACTTTTATGAGAATAGAATTGCCTACCCCCATTTTGATACCATCACGCAAACGTGCTGAATTCGTTACAAACAAATCATCGCCAACAAGCTGACATTTTTCTCCAATTGTGTCAGTGAGTAGCTTCCAACCTTCCCAATCATCCTCTGCCATTCCATCTTCAATTGTAATAATAGGATAATTTTTCACAAGCTGCGCTAAATAATCTACCTGCTCTTGGATGTCTCGGCATTTCCCCTCACCTTTATAAAAATACGAACCATTTTTATAAAATTCGGTTGAAGCACAGTCTAAACCAATGGCAATTTGTTCACCTGGTTTATAACCACATATCATGATAGATTCCATAATAAAATCAATTGCTTGATCAGCACTTTTAAATTGAGGTGCAAAACCACCTTCATCACCAACATTGGTATTATAACCTGCATCTTTTAAACGCTTTTTCAATGCATGGAAAATCTCAGCGCCATAACGGATAGCTTCTCTTACAGTAGGAGCTCCTATAGGGATAATCATAAACTCTTGAAAATCAATCAAATTATCAGCATGAACGCCACCATTAATAATATTCATCATGGGGGTTGGAAGAATATGCGCTTGTGTACCACCAATATAACGATACAAAGGTAAATTTAATGAATCCGCAGCTGCTTTTGCAACAGCTAATGAAACACCAAGAAGTGCATTGGCACCAAGACGGGTTTTGTTTGGCGTTCCATCCAAAGCAATCATTGCTTGATCAATAGCAATTTGATTTGTTGCATCCCGCCCACCAAGTTCTTCAAGAATTTCGCCATTAACTGCAGCAACCGCTTTTTCAACACCTTTCCCTTGATAGCGCAAACCACCATCACGAAGCTCTATAGCCTCATGTGCTCCTGTTGAAGCTCCCGAAGGAACCAGAGCGCGACCAAAAGCTCCATTCTCCAAATGAACATCAACTTCTACCGTTGGATTACCACGGCTATCAAGAACTTCACGCCCAATGATATCGACAATTATAGTCATATGTGTTTCCTTATCCAATAAAAGTCTCGATTCATTTATAATGCCCTATTAATGAAATATTTTTTCTCTTCTCAACTCAACTTTTTTGACAGATAATCAAATTCCATTAAAGTCTCAAGCAATCTTTGTAAATCATCAACTTTAACCATATTGGGTCCATCAGAAGGTGCATTATCTGGATCTTGATGTGTTTCTAAAAAAATACCAGCTACCCCAACAGAAACAGCTGCACGCGCTAAAATTTCAACAAATTGACGCTGTCCACCAGATGAAGCCCCCTGCCCCCCAGGTTCTTGAACAGAATGCGTTGCATCAAAAATAACAGGAGCTCCAAATGAACGTAAAATAGGCAACGAACGCATATCAGAAATAAGTCGGTTGTAACCAAATGACGTGCCTCGCTCACAAAGCATAACATTCGGATTACCACTGTAAACAACCTTTTTTAAAACATTCTCCATATCCCACGGCGCTAAAAACTGACCTTTTTTAATGTTAATAACACATTCTGTTTTGGCGGCTGCTACCAAAAGATCTGTTTGACGACATAAAAAAGCCGGTATTTGTAAAATATCAACTGTAGAAGAAACAATTGTACATTGCTCTTCTGTATGCACATCAGTTAATATGGGACAATTAAACTCTTTTTTTAAATCAGAAAAAATGGACATTGCTTTTTCAAGACCAATACCACGTGCCGCCCCCAAAGAGGTTCTGTTGGCTTTATCGTAACTTGATTTATAAACAAACCCGATACCAAGCTGATCGGTAATTGTTTTAATACGACCAGCCATTTCAAAAGCATGATCACGACTTTCCATCTGACACGGCCCTGCAATTAATGAAAGAGGCATTTCATTTGAAAAAATCATATTTCCAACTTTCACACGGGCATTTGGTTTAGTCATTTTATCCCTCAAAAGCAAAGTAACCCAATTTATGCATTAAACTAATCGACTTTGTTCTACAGCAGCTTCAATAAAAGAAGAAAAAAGCGGATGTGGATCAAAAGGACGGGATTTTAATTCTGGATGATATTGAACACCAATAAACCATGGATGATCTACATATTCTATCGTTTCTGGTAAAATACCATCAGGAGACATCCCAGAAAAAATCAAACCACACTGTTCTAACTTATCCTTATAATCAATATTGACCTCATAACGATGACGATGTCGCTCGACAATCTTGGTCACCCCATAAATTTGAGCAATATGACTCTCTTCTTTTAATTCAGCAGCAAAAGCACCAAGGCGCATTGAACCGCCGAGATCACCATTTCTTGTACGTTTTTCAAGAACGTCTCCTTTAAGCCATTCTGTCATTAAACCTACAATTGGATTGTCTGTTTCGCAAAACTCACTTGATGAAGCATTCTCAATCTGTGCAATATTGCGCGCAGCTTCTATACAAGCTAATTGCATCCCAAAACAAATCCCTAAAAATGGAACTTTACGCTCTCGCGCAAATTGAATTGCTCGAATCTTCCCTTCTGCCCCTCGTGCCCCAAAAGCACCTGGAACCAAAATTCCATGGGCTTTTTGTAAAGCTGAAACAGAATCTTCTTTTTCAAAAAGCTCCGAATCAATCCACTCAATACTAACCTTCACTCTATTCGCTAAACCACCATGCGCAATCGCTTCAATAAGAGATTTATAAGCATCCTTTAAGCCCGTATATTTTCCCACAACAGCAATCGTAACTTCTCCTTCAGGATGGTGAATACGATGCGTAATATCTTCCCAACGATCCATTTTGGGGGAAGGTGCCGAATCGATTCCAAAAGCGCAAAGAACTTCAGAGTCCAAACCCTCCTTATGGTATGCCATAGGAACATCATAAATTGTTGGCATATCTAATGCCTGAATGACTGCATTGGAGCGAACATTGCAAAAAAGTGATAATTTGCACCGTTCTGTTTCTGGAATAGATCGATCTGCACGTACAAGCAAAATATCAGGAGAAATACCAACTGCTTGCAATTCTTTGACAGAATGTTGTGTTGGTTTCGTTTTTAATTCACCTGCTGAAGGAATATAAGGCATTAATGTGAGATGGACATAAACGACATTTTGTCTCGGTAGCTCATTGCGAAGCTGACGAATCGCTTCTAGAAAAGGCATTGCTTCAATATCACCAACCGTTCCACCTATCTCACACAAAACAAAATCAAATTCTTCATTTCCCATCGTAATGAATCTCTTAATTTCATCTGTAACATGAGGGATAACTTGGACTGTTGCCCCCAAATAATCACCACGCCGCTCTCGTTCAATGATATTGCGATAAATACGCCCTGTTGTAATATTATCTTGGCTATTTGCAGAACGCCCAGTAAAACGCTCATAATGACCAAGATCAAGATCCGTTTCTGCACCATCATCGGTCACAAATACTTCACCATGTTGATAAGGTGACATCGTACCTGGATCAACATTTAAATAAGGATCAAGTTTGCGAAGACGTACGCGATAGCCACGAGCCTGTAATAACGCTGCTAACGCCGCCGCTGCGATGCCTTTTCCAAGGGAAGAAACCACACCACCAGTAATAAAAACATAACGTGCCATGGGCTTATGGTGATAAGCAATTTATAATGATTTTTCCAGCAAAAAATGCAAAAAGAAACAATTTTCCTTCTAAAATAAAAAAGGCGAAAAAAAAATCACCTTTTTTAAAAAGTCTATGTTTTCTTAAAAAACTATTTTGTACTGTTATCGGGAACTGTATTTTCAAGAACCTGAGGAACTGGACTTTCTACTTCAGGATTTGTGGACTGTTTCTGTTCCTGCGAAGAATTCGAAGTGCCTCCTAGCTGTTCAAGAATAGAAGGGGAAGACTCACCATCTGATGATGGGACTGATCCTGAGTCTTTATTGGTAGAATTCTGCTCTGAATTAACCGGTATACGCTTTAAAATATCAGAACTAGAATTTGATATATTACTCACCACGGTAAGTCCAATAGATACAACAAAAAAACAACAGGCTAAAATAGCAGTCAAACGTGTTAAAGGGTTTCGAGATCCACGAGTTTTCATCAACCCTGAGCTATTACTCACACCTAACCCACCACCTTCTGAAGGTTGAATTAATATAATACCAACCAAAGTAATCACAATCAAAAAATGAATAACTATAAGTACTGTTTGCATAAACCCTGCTCTTTAAATAACTCTTTAATAGCTATTTACACATAAATAACGCACAATCCAAGGGGAAACTCAAATTTCTCTGCTATAGTTTACGACAAACATCGCAAATAGTTAAAAAATCAATCGCTTTTAAGCTTGCTCCACCTATCAAAGCACCATTAACATGAGCAATGCTTAAAAGCTCAAATGCATTGGATGGTTTTACGGATCCACCATAAAGCAAACGTATCTTATTGCCTTCATCACCAAAACGAGAGCGCACCCTATCACGAATGAAATGATGTACTTTTGCAATATCTTCTGGAGTCGCTGTATTGCCGGTGCCTATCGCCCAAACTGGTTCATAAGCGATAATGGTATTCTCTGCTGTTGCATCATCTGGGAGAGATTCTTCAAGCTGCTGCGTGAGAATATCCAGTACTTTATTATTATTACGCTCCTCCAATGTTTCACCAATACATACAAGAGCCACAAGACCTGCTCGCCACGCAGCTTGCACTTTGGCACAGACAATCGCATCATTTTCCTGGTACACTGTACGACGTTCTGAATGCCCAATAATAACATGACTTGCTCCCGCTTCTTTAAGCATAAAAGCTGAAATATCTCCAGTATAAGGACCATGATCATCAAAGTGACAATTTTGTCCTCCCAAAAGGAGATTTTCACCATTCAGCGTATTAGAAGCACGCGATAAAAGCGTTGCTGGAACACAAATAAGCGCCTCAAAAAGATGACCTAGATCAGAGCTAACGCCTGTAGCAATAGCACGCAACTCTCCAAGCGATTCACTCGTTCCATTCATTTTCCAATTTCCAGCAAGAAAAGGCCGAATATTTGGAGACATATTTTCACCTCAAGAGCTTTTACAATACATTGTTTATCTGTAGTTACCAAATTATAAAATGAAAGCAAGTCTTTAAAGCTTGCATCTTTCATCCCTTTATTGCAAATTCCATTACAGCTTTGATAATAACTCACATTAAAAATGGACTTGAACAATGCTTGACATCATAAGAAATGCTACAAATTCTTGGATTTTTAGAATTTTCCTTGCTATTTTACTCTTATGCTTCATTCTTTTATGGGGGGTACCGCAGTTACACAAAAAAAGTGAAAGAGATCTTATTACTTCTGGAAAGTCCACAGTAACTGTCGATGATTATCGTCTTGCACTCGCCGATCAAAGCGCACGTTTAGCATATGCTGCTCATCTTGGACGAATGTTTACAGCAAATGAAATGCAGCAATACCAAATTCCTGCTTTTGTATTTAATCAATTACAACAAAATGTACTGCTTGATGAACAAGCACGTAAAATGAAAATAAGTCTTTCAAAAGATACAATAGCTCATGCGATTGGTTCTGATAAGATGTTCCAGGTAAATGGCACTTTTGATAAAAACTTGTTTTATAACTATCTTCAGCATTTACACATTAGTGAAAGTGCTTTTCTTAATTATTACACCAAACAAGAAAAGCGTAATCAGCTTATTGCTGCTTTACTTTCTGATATGAAGGCACCAAATCTCTTTTATAAAGCACTTGCTCTTTATCAAGGAGAAATGCGTATTGCTGATTATCTCATTATTGATCTAAAAGAAAAGAAAACAATTGCTGATCCTGATTACGAAACATTACAAAAATGGTTTGAAACACATCAAAGTCAATTTCGTGCTCCAGAATACCGTACTGTCTCTTTGCTATCTATGGAACTTAATGATTTTGTAAAACCTAAAGATATCTCAACAGATGAGGCGAAAGCCTATTATACACAAAATGCTTCACGTTTTGTAACGCCTGAAAAGCGTACATTCGAAGAACTGCGATTCCCCTCACGCGAAGAAGCCGATAATGCAGCAAAAAAAATAGCTGATGGATTGAGTTTTGATGAACTGGTAAAAGCTGAAAAAAAGACTCTTAATGACATAAAAAAAGGTCCTCTCGCAGAAAATGAACTTCCTAATCATCTGACATCTGAAATTTTTGAACTTCAACAAGGCCAAGTCAGTCCTGTGATAAATGACTTACAGGGACCTGTTCTCATTCGCGTTACGCATATTGAACCTTCAAGCTCTCTTCCTTTTGAAAGTGTAGAAGAAAATATTCGCCAAATACTTGCCAAAAATCGTGCTACTGATGATATCCGTAACAATTATGTAGCCATTGAAAATGCTCGTTTTGAGGGTGCTTCTCTCAAAGAGTTAGCTGACCAATACAAGTTATCTTTGCGCACAATTACTATTGATAAAACGGGAAAAACGCTTGAAGGTGCAATACTCACGGATTTACCTCAAAAAGATATTTTACTGAATGCCATCTATCAATCAAACGAAGGAGTCGATCTTGATCCTCTCTCTTTTCAAAATGGTGGATATCTCTGGTACAAGGTCGATAAAATTATTCCTGCCCGTGATAAGACACTTGAAGAGGCTAAGCTAGATGTTCTTTCTCAATGGAAAAATGAGGAAATCCAACGTCTTCTTGATGAAAAAGCCCAAAATGCTCTCAAACAGCTCACGGAAGGAAAAAGTCTTGTTGCTCTTGCTCATACCCTTGGTGTTACAAAACAAACAACACCAACCCTCCGGCGTCAAGACGCATCTGAAACCCTTGGCGTTGAAGGGATTAAAGCATTATTTGCTGCTCCCAAAGGTCATTATGGCATCATAAAAGGTCCGGTTGCAACAAACCGTATCATTTATCAAATAAAGACTGTAACCATGCCTAAAGATATCACGTCTCATAATCTTTCAACTGAGGTCCGCGCCAATATAGATATGATGATAAGAGAAGATCTCAAGCTAGAAATGCTACAAGTTGCCAATAAAGAACATCCTTTGGAAATTAATAGCACAAATTATAATCAGATCTTTAACGCTCTCCAATAAAAAGATTGTGCATAATTTTAAGAACTTATTGATAAAGTTTTCATCAGCTCTTCGTCTATAGTTGAAGAGGTAAGACGGATTTCTTGTCTGCATATCTTAGGATCAGCGTTTGTATAATGATTCATTTTCTCGCAAAACAGTGCATGTATGGATTTGCGAGAAAATAGTCAATGGAATGTAGAATCGTTTTTGCAATGCATTAAAAAACATTATCCATCCAAAGGTCGTAAAGGTTGCCGCCCATTAAGCTATAAACATCATCCCTATCGTCATTCATTCATAGCTCATTATATTGCTACTCTTAATATTCATTCATAGGGAGCGTATTGCTTCTTCCTTAAATGATTTCATTTACACATCCAACTTATAATAGATAAAAAAACTATTTTTAAAATTCATTATAAAAATGGAGAAATCTTTTTCTATTCAAGACTCTCATTCAATATAAGAAAAAACGTATTATCATTATAAATCAATATATTCATCAATCATAACAGTCATCAATTATGATGTTATAATTTCTCAAAAATAAGAGTTTTTTATAGACTTATAGACTGCTAAGATAACTTCTCTCATAAAATAGAAATTTTATTTCATTTGCAAATGAGCTACAATCAATACATTCAGAGTACTTAAAAGTTCTTCATCAAACAAACCAATGTATTAAGATTTATCTCATGTTTTTCTTTCTCTGCATCTCACCCATCCAATACACTGAATAAAACATATTACTGATGAAGAAATACAGCGTATTTTCAAGATCATAAAATTTCTTATTCTTCTGTGTTCATAACAACCAAAACATCAACCTTTTTTATAACAAAAAAATGGTTTGGAATCACAATGGCTCCTTTTATCTTCATATGAGAAAATCAGTCTTCATGTTACGCATTCCAACGTAGTAATATTCTTTTACAGTATCTTTGGAAAATTGCCGCTTATTGCTGCCCTTGTTATCAACCAATAGCGATACATCAATGGCAAAGTTGCACTCTCTTGAAAAATTGCTGCCCCCAGCTGTATAGCTTTTTGAAGAGAAGCTGGTACAATGACCAATGGAAGAAAAGCTGGCTTAAGAACTCTAGGTAAAGTACAAGAATACTCGTAAAATTGGGTATAATGATCGCGCGATAATGCTACCATAGCTTCAACAATACAACCCTTTTGTTGATCGCTGAGACGATGAGATTCCAAATCTTCCCTATTCACTCCTACAGCCTTTAATATATCAGTGGGTAAATAATATTGATATCGTGATTGCATGAATGATAAAAGACGCAATACACCGCTTAATCCTTGAGAAATCCCTCCATGTTCATAGATATCTGTAAACTCTTGTGCAGTTTCAGGATCTAATATCTGACAAGAAAGCTGTAAAATTATGCCTGCTGTCTCTCCACAATAATGCTCTAGATCATGAAGTGTTTCTATTGGATTGTGATAAAGATCTAAAATTTGCGCATCACAATAACGTAAAAAAGCTGTCTTAGGTAAATTAAAAAGAGTGATTGCTTTTAATAAATCATTCAAAATCGGATTGTTTCCACTCGTTTGCATTTCACCATGAGCAATAGCATCATACCACCAACGTAACCGTATTTCTCCTATGAGTGGGTCATGTACACTTTCGCGGATACGAGAAACTTCAGCATTAAATACATAAAGAGCAGCCAATGCTTGGCGCTTTTTTTTAGGTGCAAATAAAACCGATATATAGCGATCACGATCTATGGTACGTAAAATATCAAGACAATAAGGAAGAGAGCCTATCATTCTATGAACCTATTAACGTCCCTTTTTTAGTAATTAAATTAATACCCTCTTTTTATTCATATTAAAAAATGAAGGATAAGCAAATATAGTTCAGAAAATAAGATTTTTAAATGTGTCTCTTAACTGTATTATGAATTAAAATTTCTTTTCTAGTCCCTTTTCGTTTTAGAAAGAAAAAAATTAAATAAATAATTTTTCTGATAAAACTTATCTTATCGG
>NZ_JBHIOZ010000019.1:9765-11502 GCF_042195805.1 Bartonella sp. AP57NXGY
CCAAGAGCTGATCACTCATGTGATTCATTAGGAACTATGAGCAAACTTTGTCCTGAATACTTGCTGCTGTATTTAAAAAACACTTAATGTGTTAAGTTATGTATATTCTATACCCTTATATCACCGCCTTAAATGACAGTATTTTACAGCGCAGAAAATAATCACACAAGTCTTTCATGCTAGACCAGAGCCTTTGTTTTATTAAACAATACTCTATTCTACCGCAAATAATAACGCTGCAACAGCGCGATCTTCAGCCAATAAAACATTAAATGTACGCACCGCCGCTCCCGTACTCATTGTATCTGATGAAATACGTTTTTCCCATAAAAGCACCCGTAACTCTTCAGGTAATCGTAATAATTCAATTCCAGTACCTATTAATAAAACTTCGATTTCAGAAGCTTCTTCTAAAATACGAGATATATCCCTTTGAGTGGGAACAGGCCCTGCCATCTCAATGCCATAAATACCTGATGGTACACAAATAATAGAACCTCTATGAGACATATCAGCAAAACGAAACCCACCATTTCCATAAGCATCAATAGGTGCGCGACTTGGAAAATGTGCTTCACGAATTTGAATTGCATCGAACATGAATATGCACCTTTTATTTTTGAATAATCCAATTGTCTTTGCTTCTTCTCATCATAAAAATTAAAATAAGGCTGATATAAACATTGATATGTTAAACATAGCCTAGTATTGAAGTAAAAATTTTTATATAATGCCCTAATCTTCTCATACAACAAATATATGAAAATTTGGGAATAAACCGCGGTAAAATGCTATACCTGCTTAAATAAATCTATCTTTTAAAAAGTTTCCTCAGCTTATTTACTCACAAATTGCTTTTTATAAAAACAATGATCTTGTTTAAAAAACAGAAAAAAATTGCGTAATATTCTATAAATAAAACAACTATTTTAATAATCTAAAGAAAACAAAAACTCCATTTTCTGTAGCCACTATAAAAGCCTCTTTTTCAATGAAATTGTCTTGATCTTGCCAAGCTTTTTATAAAAATGCTTAAAAAATGTAATAAACTGCCATTACACCTTAAGATGCATTTTCCTTTGATATAGCTTTTTTCTCTTCAGAGATACTCATATCTTCTTTCGTTGTCGTTTTAGATTTAGACTTTTGTGGTCTTTTTGCTTTAGCATTAAGTTTTGATTTTTTTTCTGCAACCGGCTCACCTTTAACGCGCACATCAGCTAATGTTGAGCGAATAACACGAATATTCATACTCTCACCAATTTCAACCTCTAATTCACCACTCTCGTCGTGAACCTTCGTAACCTTGCCGATAATACCACCACCCGTTATAACTGTATCACCACGACGTACTGCATTAAGCATTTCTTGGCGTTTTTTCATTTGGGCACGCTGTGGACGAATCATAAAAAAATACATAATTGCAAAAATTAAAATGAATGGGACAGCGTTAGCAAATGAAATTCCACCGGAAACATCGCCTGCAACTTGAGCATAAGCGTTCGTCATAAACATTTTTATCTCCTATAGTTAAACCTCAGGTATTTCCCACTCTATTAAAATGAAATTCCGATACAGAAAAAATTCCTAAAGAATTTATCATAAAAAGCAATAACTACATAATCTAATCACAGCTTTACAAAAATACAATAAATCCTTAAGAGGCAGAATACCAAAATACAATGAGAAAAATCTTAAAAAATAGATTCACTTTCCCCTATTGTATATCCTACAATA
>NZ_JBHIOZ010000019.1:11602-19922 GCF_042195805.1 Bartonella sp. AP57NXGY
ATCAATAAATTAGTTTTCTAAATATTTAAGGGGATCAACAGGTAATGAATTCTTACGCATCTCAAAATAGACACGTGGCGTTTTAACATTTCCTGAAACACCAGATTTAGCAATCTCATCACCGCGCCTTATCCTTTGTCCTTTGTTAACAACAAGCTTACTATTACATCCATAAATAGTGATAATATCATTTTCATGTCGAATCATCACAACATTACCAAGCTCTTTTAGTCCATCTCCCGCATAAATAACCACACCATTTTCTGCCGCCTTTACCGAAGACCCTTCAGGCACTGCAATATCTATTCCTCGATTCATTACTGTTCCCTTTTTTTGACCGAACTGGCTTAATAAACGCCCTCGTACTGGCCAACGCATCTTAGAAATTCCTGTGGCTTGCGGAGTCGTCATATTATCTGTATTCGTAACAGTACTTGACAAACCAGTCTCATGTTTCAATTGCGTCATCTGTTTAGAAAAATTTTTCTCAGAACTTGATTTGTTTATCTTTGCAGAGGGTGGCGTTGTTACAGGAGCTTTATATATAGGAGAGGACTTCTTGTTTTTTATAGAGGACATCACAGATTGGGATGCAGATTCTGTTGTTGACACTGCCCAATCGTTATTATTGTGTGCATTTGAAGCTGCTAATGTACGCCTGCTTGGAACAACAAGGACCTGACCGATATAAATGGAATTGCTGTTTATACCATTTGCTAATTTTAATGCCTCAACACTAACCCCTACTTGTCGTGCAATACTGAGCAGTGTATCTCCACTCTGGACAATATAAGAATTCCGCCGAAAAATAGGAGATTTATCCATTTGTGAACGAGAAAGTGTTCCAAGATTACGTGGAGGGGCGCCCATAACGCGACCATCAGAAGAAGTTATCCTACCTTGATGTGGAAAATTATAGGGGGAATTATCATCTCCCCATGAATCATCGCTTGATTCCACAGGTGGCAATTCAGTGCTTTGTATCATACCACTACCGTATGATAGCATTCGCGGGTCTGTATACATAGTGCTTGATATATTTGATTGAGATGATACCGTACGATGAGAGAACGTATTGGAAAAACGCTGTGTACCAGAACTACAACCAGCAACAATAGTTACCACCGCTAACAAAGTTATTCTCTGAAAATTATGCTGGAAAATATTATCCAAAGCTTTTAGACACATCGTTTTGCTCACTCATCAATAATCAACTCATTCCATTAAAGCTTTTTTAAATTACCGAAGAGTTAAAATGAGATGTTTTATTCATAAATATCTTTATATAAGATCAAAATGAATTTAACGTAGACAATTTGCAGAAACGTCTTAGCTTTTAAAAATTAAAGTATCTCTGCAATGCCTTTAATAAAAGGTTGGTAACGCACTTGGAACAGTTCTAAACACTCAAATCGACTACCAATTTTTGTATAGCGCGTCACCGTTTGTACCCCTTCGTCAGGTCCTATCGCCTGAATGAGAATTCCATTTTCAGCTAAAAGTTCTAAAAATTCCTTTGGTTCATCAAAACGTGATGGCCAAATAAGAATGCGATCAAATGATCCTAAGCCTGTCACATTATGACTTCCATCAATCTGCCGTATAACAATATTTTCAATTCCTAAAGTTTGAAATTTTTGGCGTGCTAAATCAACAAGCGTTTTATAACGATCAATCGTTGTCACACGGTCACTCAGACATGCCATAAGAGCAGTACAAAAACCAGATCCTGTACCAATTTCTAAGACACGATGCCTTTTTTTCAACGATAATGCCGAAAGAATTAAGAGTTGTTCTTCCAAACGTTCCATATATTCACCACACTCAAGGGGAATAACTTTATTATCATAAGCACTATTGAACCAAGGAGCAGCAACAAACTGTTGACGCGGAATTTTCTCTAATGCCGAAAAAAATCGCACGTCATCAATGCCTTTGCTACGCATTTTCAGTACAAGAGCGGCTAACTCCTCACGAAATTGTAAAATACCCTTTTGCCCCATAGTATCATTCAATCTCCAATGGAGGTGCACTTTTATCATACTGACAAACTGCTTCTTTTAAAATGGCAAAAACTTGCGTCTGTGTATCATCACCTCTTGGCAATAAACGCATATTGTCTCTCCTTTCGTAAAATTAAGCAGTAATACAGCGCATGCCTCCCATATAAGGTTGTAAAACATCTGGAATAATAATTGATCCATCAGCCTGTTGATAATTTTCAAGTACGGCAATAAGACAACGTCCAACAGCCGTACCAGAACCATTAAGGCTATGAACAAAATGCAATTTTTTATCGCCTTCTTTACGATAGCGCGCATTCATACGGCGACCTTGAAAATCTCCACAAACTGAACAGCTAGAAATTTCACGATAACATTCTTGACCAGGAAGCCAAACCTCGATGTCATAGGTTTTACGCGCTGCAAACCCCATATCACCCGTAGAAAGAACCACTGTGCGAAAAGGCAAACCAAGCCGCTTTAATATATCTTCTGCACATTCCGTCATACGTTCCAATTCAATTAAAGACTGCTCTTCACTGGTAATCGAGACCATTTCAACTTTCCAAAATTGATGCTGACGCAACATACCGCGCGTATCACGACCGGCTGCTCCCGCCTCTGAACGAAAACAGGGAGATAAAGAAGAAAATCGCAGTGGTAAATCTGATATTTCAAGAATTTCATCGTTGACCAAATTGGTTAATGGCACTTCTGCTGTGGAAATAAGCCATCGACCATCTGTTGTACGAAAAAGGTCTTCAGCAAATTTCGGTAATTGTGCTGCTCCGTAAACAATCTCATCACGAACAAGAAGAGGTATTGAGACTTCTGTGTAACCATTCTCATTGACATGCACATCAAGCATAAACTGGCCTAATGCTCGTTCTAGCCGTGCTAATGCCCCTGAAAGTACTGTAAAACGTGTTCCAGACAAACGACTAGCTCGTTCAAAATTCATCTGTTTGAGATCTTGACCAAGATCAAAATGTTCCTTTGGTGTAAAATTAAATGTTGGAGGTGTACCAAAATGTCGAATGACGACATTATCACTTTCATCTTTACCTTCTGGAACATCATCTAATGGAATATTTGGAAGTGCTGAAAGAAGTTTCTCAAGACTCTCCGTCAGCTGTTTTTCTTCCACTGTTGCAGAGGAAAGAAAAGCTTTAATCTCTTCAACTTCAGCCCTAAGACGTTCAGCCATTTGCTGATCCGATACCGCTAAAGCCTGTCCTATTTCCTTTGAAACAGCATTGCGACGTTCCTGCGCCAATTGCACCTTAGCAATATGCGAGCGACGTGCAAGATCAAGTTGTATTAACCTTTCAGCTTGTGGCTCAAGACCTCTACTTACGAGTGCTTTATCTAATTTCTCAGGATTGTCACGAATCCACTTAATATCAAGCATAAAAATTCCTCATTTATATTGTTTTTATTCATTCCTTATCGCATAAGATTATACACTTTTCTTAAGCGGATTTTCTTCTCTTTTCTATACTGTAAGCAATTAAAATTGAAATCTCGTAAAGTGCTATCGTTGGTAAAGCCACTGCAAACATCGTAAAAAAATCCGACGGCGTTATGATTGCCGCAATAATAAAAGAGAGCAAAATAGCCCATTTTCGTTTAGACGCCAAATCATAAGACGTTAAAAATCCAATTTTTGTTAAAAGACTGATGACAAGAGGTAATTGAAAAATCAAACCAAAAATTAGGATAAACGATGTCATAAAGCCCAAATAATCAGAAATACGCACTATAAACTCTATTTTTAAATGAACATCTGGAAGAAATTGTTGAGAAAGGCTAAACCATAGTATTATTGGCGCTAATAGACCATAGACAAATGCTCCCCCAATACAAAATAAAATAGGCCCCCCAATGAGAAATGGTAAAAAAGCCATCCGCTCATTTTTATAAAGCCCTGGTGCAATAAAACTATAAAACTGAAAAGCCGTATAGGGAAAAGATAAAATAATTCCCCCAAAAGCAGAAAGCTTCATCTTCGTTAAAAAAGTTTCCCATACTTGCGTTGATTGCAAACGAATCCCCTCAGGATTACCCCCTGCTATTTTCATTGCCCACTGATATGGCCATAGTAAAAAATTTAAGATATAATCTTTAACAAGAAAACACATCATAAAAGCGATCATAAATGCAACCAAGGCAGAAATAATTCGCTGACGAAGTTCAATTAAATGTTCTAAAAGTGGAGCCATATTAGCATCAACTTCATCTTTCTTAACATTCATGACATATCTTCTTTATCTTTAGAAGCAATAGATACTGTCGTATCTTTATTGGTTACGTTTTGATCGCATTCCAAAATTTCTTTATCTTTTTTTGATTTATGGTGTGTTGCCTTAACATCCAAATTATCGTGGATATCTTCTAATGTATTTTGAATGGGATCAAAAGTCTCTGTCAACTTCTTGCTTGAATCGCTAATATCCGAACATACTTTTTGCAAATTATCGCGCTCGATTTGTTTTATTACATCATCAAACTGATGACGAAGTTCATTTGCTGTTGAATACACATACGCTCTTATCTTTGCTACTGTCTTTAATATTTTAGGTAAATCTTTTGGTCCAACGACAATGATGAGAACAAGTAAGATTACGATAAACTCTGGTCCGTCAATCCCAAACATCTCTTAATTCGACTTTCTCATCAAAAAATATTGCACAATGATGATTGCGTTTTTGTTACTGTTTTTTAGCAACAGATGTTTTGCTTTTTTTAGAAGCAGAAGAAACCTTTCTGCGCGCTGTTGCATGTTTTACCGATAACGGCTGAGATTGTTGAGATTCTACATCAATCATTTGGGAAGTAGGAGCCATTTCAACTTTATCCTCAATGCTATCATCTTCTTCTTTCATATTTTTTTTGAAGGCTTTAATTCCTTTAGCAACATCGCCCATTAATTCAGAAATTTTACCGCGACCGAAAAGCACAAAGATAATCAATAAAATTATAATTAAATGCGTTGGTGAAAAAATATTACCCATTATTCTCTCTAACTTTATGCTTTTAAATTTGATTTCATTTATTCATGCTTCCTCTGAAGGAGGTATCAAATATAATATCTTACTTATATATTTTCTTCTTAACTTAAAAGCAATTACACGCTTTTATTGCAAAAAGAACTTTTTATCCTCTCATCCTTTTTTAGCGTATTATAACACAAACCATTCAAAAATGATAAACCACTTCATACAAAGTTCAAAACACTTAAAAACTTTTCTAAAATAACTTCATCTGATCTCTTAGGTTACTCATCTTCCTGTAAATACTATAGCCAATGTCTTTCCTTTTAAACAATGTTGTACGTATCATTACAAACATTTCCGCCAAATTATCCTTTACTGATAAAAATCATAACATGCTGTAAAACATTTTACGTATTCAATTAAAAAAATCAGAAAGAAAAATCTCTAAAAAACTTTCTTAACACATCATCAGTCTCTTCAAAAACGATCATCTTACGCACAACATTTACTCTTTGCGTTGGGGTGGGAATTTTATCATCCATTATTCCATATACAATACGAAATATGAGCCATCATCGTATTCAATTAAATATCTGGCGTGTAAATAAAAACTATTAGCGGAAAGAGTAAAAATGCACTTTATGAACCAACTCAAGTGCCAAGAGGTATGGCAATACTGCTAAAAAATAAAAAAGGTACCAGCTTGTGCCTTTATTTAGTAAAATACCTCCATATAACCAGCTCTCTAAGCCACTGTATGCTCTAACTATTACAAGTCTCCGGATTCTGGGCATGCGTTCTCATAATATCATGTGTTTAACCTATCTCAGTATTGAAAACAGAATGGGCATGAATAGAAAATTACATTCAATCAAAAGCATGGTATCGAAGCATAATCCATATAAAAAGAATTTCTTATCCTAGCCTTTTTTATAAGATTACCTCATAAAGCCGCTCGATAATACAGTGTTAGAGATAGATAAACCTATTTACTTTAGTTTAAAATTCCTCATTTTGATTGAGATAGCTTGCAGAGCACATATCAATTTTCAAAAGTTTTATTTTAGCATCATACACAATAACCTAGCTATTTAGCGTGTATAATGTAAAGCTTTGGCTCCGCTTAAAGCAATGAAATTCATTCACACTTTTACAAAAATCTATCACTATAACACCAGCACTTTATTGCTCTATCCATAATTTTACGCTTGCTAAAAAACTTATAAATGTAACAATGTTTTTATCAAGCATTTGAAATTCTTTAATCTTTAAACAAGCAAATTGATGAATGAATTTGAAAGATACCCTTCAATTTTTCAACAAACTTCACTAATATTCTCGTTAATTGAGTGTTTTTTATAGTCTTCCTAGAAGAGTCCGCGATCATAAAAAATTTCTCTTACAACATAAATATCTCTATTGAAATGTTTGATCTCTTCTTGTCTATCTTTCATATAAAAAAATTAAAATTTTAACGATTAATCTCATTATATAAAAATAGCTCTGTGAATAAATGCTCTGATGACATTAATATTTTTTCTGTAGTGTATAATGTGGGAGTGAGGGTATTGTTTGATTTCTACAAGAGTATTTTTATGGATATCAATTCTATTATTCTATGCTAATAATCCGGTACAGTTATACATATGATAGAGTTTACTCCATGAATTATCGGCATATTTATCATGCTGGCAATTTTGCTGATGTTTTTAAACACATTATTGTCACTCGCATTGTAGAATATCTCAAACGCAAAGAAAAAGCTTTTCGCGTTATAGATACGCATGCTGGAATCGGTATTTATGACCTTTCTTCTTTAGAAGCACATAAAACAGGAGAGTGTCGCGAAGGTGTCCAACGACTTTTTTCAACTCCTATCCCAGAAGATTTAAGAACACTCCTTTGTCCATGGTGTGATATCATTGATGCCCTCAATAAAGGGGAAAAAGAAATTGTATTTTATCCTGGATCTCCTGTTCTTATTCGTCAATTATTACGGAAACAAGATCGCCTCACCGCAATAGAATTGCACAATGAAGATTATCATATTTTAGCAAAAAACTTTGCAGGAGATTATCAAACAAAAGTTCTGCATTTAGATGGTTGGCTTTCCTTAAATGCTCATGTACCACCAAAAGAAAAACGTGGGTTTATCCTTGTTGACCCTCCCTTTGAAAAAACTGGAGAGTTTTCCCGCCTTATTGATGGATTAACGAAAGCCTATCGTCGCTTTTCTGGAGGAATCTACGCTTTATGGTATCCTGTTAAATATGACAAAGAAATTGAAAGTTTTCTTCACGCGCTTTATCAAACCGGAATTCCTAAGATTCTACAGCTTGAAATGCGTATCCGAAAAAGTTCAAGTCCACCGACAATGAATGGAAGTGGTATGATTATTATTAACCCTCCCTACCTTTTGGAAGAAGAAATGAAAAAACTCAGCCCCTTTCTTATCAACCGTCTGGGACAAGATGAAAATGCCCAAATAACGCATAAGTGGCTTCAAAAAGAACATCTGTTATGTTAGATCTTTCTCTGATATTTTTTCTAAATCAAATATCATGTTGTAAAATACAAAGGCATTAAATGATAAAGTTCTTTGATTCTTTGGATAATACCAACATATTATAATGGTAAGCTAAGAACGATCAGCGTGAATTAATTTTTTTCCTTTTAGAAAGTCTATCCTCTTAATCATCATGGATTTCTTATTTCAATCATTTTAATGGATAAATTGGGCAAATTCATAAAGCTGTCTTAGAATAACAACTCTCATATTTTTTATGAAAGATCGGCTCTCTAAAATCATACTCTTATGTTATAAGATATTATTTATAGAAAAAAATTATAAAGACATAAATAATCATTATTTAATAAAAAAGAATATTTCATATATTAAACAAATAACATATTCGTAACAAACGGAATGGTCCTGAAAAATAATACAAATTGTCCGCAAAATGAACGGGAAAAACTTTCTTTTCTCTCTAATGTTACATGGCATAATGCCAATCAAAGCAATGAGAAAAATCAGTTCCAAGGTATCAAATTCATACAAGAGTTTGTTAGACACCTTCCGCATAAGCCAGGGGTTTACCGGATGATTGGTGAAAATGGTGATATTCTTTATGTTGGCAAAGCCCGTAATCTCAAAAAACGTGTTTCAAACTATACACGTGAACAAGGACACAATAATCGTATTACCCGCATGATTCGTGCAACATATCATATGGAATTTATCGTCACCCATACAGAAACAGAAGCACTCCTTTTAGAAGCCAATCTCATCAAAAGATTGCATCCACATTTTAATGTACTCCT
>NZ_JBHIOZ010000019.1:20022-22969 GCF_042195805.1 Bartonella sp. AP57NXGY
TTGCTTTATCAAATTAAGCGATGTTCTGCACCTTGTACTCATGAAATTAGTGACAGTGATTATAAAGAACTGGTGAAAGGAGCAAAAGCGTTCCTTTCGGGAAAAGATCAATCTATTAAAAGCGATATGGTTCAAGCTATGCATAAAGCCGCAGAAAATCTTGATTTTGAACAAGCAGCTTCCTATCGTGACCGCTTATCAGCCCTTTCTCACATACAAAGCCATCAAGGTATTAATCCTCAAACGATAAAAGAAGCGGATGTATTTGCAATTGCGCAAAAAGAAGGAATGACCTGTATTCAAGTGTTCTTTTTTCGCATGGGGCAAAATTGGGGAAACCGTGCCTATTTTCCTAAAGCAGATCCCTCTTTTTCCCGCACTGAAATTTTAGCGAGTTTTCTTGCCCAATTTTACGATGATAAACCACTTCCCAAAAGCATCCTTTTATCTGAAGAAATTGAAGAAAAGGCACTTCTTACAGAAGCATTTAGTCTCAAAGCAAACCACAAAGTATCCCTCTCTTTACCCAAACAAGGTGAACGGAAAACTCTTGTTAATCGTGCCTATCTCAATGCTCATGAAGCACTTGAACATAAGCTTTCTGAAACAGCCACCCATACAAAATTGCTTCAAGGTCTTGCTAAAACATTCCAACTACCTTTTCCTCCACACCGGATAGAAGTCTATGACAATTCTCATATCATGGGAACAAATGCTGTAGGGGCTATGATTGTTGCTGGTCAAATGGGATTTATTAAAAATCAATATCGAAAATTCAACATTCGCTCAACAGATATCACGCCTGGCGATGATTTTGGCATGATGAAAGAAGTGATTAAACGAAGATTTTCACGCCTTATCAAAGAGCATGATCTGCCAAATAGAAGTCATAACATAAAAGATGATGATCTTTTTCCCATTTGGCCTGACCTTATCTTAATCGATGGTGGTGAAGGACAAATCAACAGCGTACATGCAATACTTGCTGAATTACAATTAAATGATCTCTTCACAGTTGTTGGAATCGCCAAAGGTGTTGACCGTCATGCGGGACGTGAACGATTTTTTATAAAAGGTATTCCCCCCTTTACACTTCCTCCACGTGATCCTATCCTCTATTTTTTGCAACGTCTGCGTGATGAAGCACACCGTTTTGCGATTGGAACTCATAGGATAAAACGAAAAAAAGCAACATTCAAAAACCCACTTGATGAAATCGAAAATATCGGTCCGACAAGAAAGCGTGCATTGCTTCATCATTTTGGAAGTGCCAAAGCTGTTGCTAGTGCCTCATTTGAAGATTTAAAAAAAGTTACGGGAATCTCTATGACAATTGCACAAAAAATTTATAACCATTTTCATGAAAAATAGGCTTGTTTCATAACCTTCGCCTTGTTACGTTTAGGAAATATATTCTCTTTCACAAGAATTAAAAATGGCTCCATGAAAAATCATACTTTTTCTTTTCCAAATATTTTAACTTATGCACGAATTGTTGCAGTCCCAATGGTTGTTGCATGCTTTTTTTTAGAAGGGCGACTACAATCAAGTGATATCACTCGCTGGATTGCTGTTTCTATTTTTATCGTTGCATCCATTACTGACTTTCTTGACGGTTACCTTGCTCGTATTTGGGAACAAACATCCAATATTGGTCGCATGTTAGATCCAATTGCCGATAAACTTCTCGTCTCTGCTTGTTTGCTCTTGCTTGCCGCAGACAGTACCATCGCTGGGTGGACTCTATGGGCAGCTATTATCATTCTTTGCAGAGAAATTCTTGTATCAGGATTACGTGAATATTTGGCGGAGTTAAAAGTTAGTGTTCCTGTCTCTCGTCTTGCAAAATGGAAAACTTTTGTACAGATGATCGCTATTGTATTTCTTTTAGCTGGACCAGCCGGTAATAAAATTTTCCCTTACACAGTAGAGTTTGGCATTACTATGCTGTGGATTTCTGCCCTCCTTACATTGTGGACAGGGTGGGATTATTTTCGTGCAGGTTTAAAACACGTTATCCTATGAATAGTATGGAATTTTATAATGATGATTTATCTTTTTGTACTTAAATAAGAGATGAGAATAGCATAAGATTGATTTATTTTTATTAATGATAGATCAATAAAATGCTTTTTTGCACATTACAAATAAGGGGGACGTGTAGATAAAAGCTATTCAAAAAAGAGTAAATAGCCTTTATATTTTCGTAAAAGCAGCTGCAATATTAAAAGCTAAAAAAACGATTAATGCTCCATATGCTTTCAAAAAAATCTATAATCTCATAAGCAAAAAACCGAAATATAGTGTTTCGGATTTTTGCTTCTTATATACGCTTTATTATTATAAACGCTTTATTAACCAACAATTTCTACCTCAGGAAACCAAAAGGCGATTTCTGTTTTTGCCGTTTCAGCACTATCGGATCCATGGACAGAATTTTCGCCAATCGATAAAGCATGAACCTTACGAATTGTCCCTTCTTCTGCATCACTAGGATTCGTAGCCCCCATTACTTCACGGTTTTTAGCTATTGCATTTTCACCTTCCAAAACTTGTACAACGGTTGGACCAGAAGACATGAATTCAACCAATTCACTAAAAAAAGGACGTTCTTTATGAACAGCATAAAATTTTTCAGCCTCACGTTTGCTCATCCAGACACGTTTAGACGCAATAACACGTAGCTCCGCATCCTCAAGCATTTTAGTAATTGCGCCAGTCAAATTACGACGGGTTGCGTCTGGTTTAATCATCGAAAAAGTACGCTCTAAAGCCATTTAACCACCTTTATTTCATTTATAATATTCTCTAGCCATTTCTATAGCGAGCAAGGAACCCTTTGCCAAGTGACTCTGCAAAAATCTACACAAATTCTCAAAAACATAGAATAAATTATAAAGAAAACTTTAATAAAAATACCTGCAATTGCTCATCCCATCATA
This sequence comes from Bartonella sp. AP57NXGY, assembly GCF_042195805.1. Taxonomy (NCBI): domain Bacteria; kingdom Pseudomonadati; phylum Pseudomonadota; class Alphaproteobacteria; order Hyphomicrobiales; family Bartonellaceae; genus Bartonella; species Bartonella sp. AP57NXGY. Next base: position 22,965 of record NZ_JBHIOZ010000019.1, read on the forward strand.
AAGAT
>NZ_JBHIOZ010000020.1:0-22828 GCF_042195805.1 Bartonella sp. AP57NXGY
ACACTCTTTTAGTGGTGCAAAACTATAACGATGTAATCCTATAACTGGTCCATATTTATCAAGAGCTGTACGATGCGCTAGCGTTGCATAACCTACATGCTTCTCTAAACCATACCCTTTATAAACTTGTCCTGTACATTCCATCATCCGATCACGCGTTACTTTCGCAATAATAGATGCGGCTGCAATTGAAACTGAACGCTGATCGCCCTTAATCAATGCCATTGCAGGACAGGACAACTCAGAAGGAATATCACGCCCATCAACAAGGACATAGTGGGCTGGAATGGCTAATCCTATAATACAGCGACGCATTGCTTCTAACGTTGCTTTTCTAATATTAGATTGATCAATTGTACGAGCACAAAGACTGGCGACTGAAACCGCTAATGCACTTTGCAAAATTTCATGATAAAGTCTATTTCGTTGGAAAAAAGAAAGTTTTTTTGAATCATTTAACCCATTAGGAATACGATCTCTATCCAAGATAACGGCTGCTGTTACCACAGGTCCAGCGAGAGGCCCCCGTCCTACTTCATCAACACCTGCTATATGAAAAAAACCCTGTTTTTGCAAATCCAATTCGCACGAAAAATTTGGTTGAAGCGGCAAATTAAACATCTTTGATACATCACAAATACAACAAACATACATCTATTTCTGTAGCCTGATCATTTTTTGCAAGCATTACAGTTTTAAATGGCTCTTCAAACATTCCACGAATTCTTGCACAAAAAATAAAAAAACACATTTCTTTGGTTACCCTCTTTTATTATGTATAATAAAATCATGATAAAATAAAAGCTTTTATATTTATTTATCAAATATTTCCTAAAGTCATGATAGGTTTTACAAACCAATTTGGGTACATTGATTTGATAAAAAGAGCTGCTTGTTGCGCCGTTTGTTTATTTTTAAAAATGCCAAAGCAAGTTGCTCCCGTTCCAGACATACGGGAAAAAAGAGCCCCACATTCATCTAATATAGATAACACTTCAGCTAACTGAGGTGCTATTTTTAATGCAGGAGAAAAAAGATCATTACGCGTTTCTTGTAAAACTTCAACTAATGAATCAACACTCTTTAAAGCGTCTGTATTAATTTTTAAAGAAGGATTATGACGCTTCTCTAACGCTTTAAAAACAGCTTGTGTTGAAATCTCTTGTCCATGATTAACCAATACCATTGCTAATGAACAAGCTTCTTTTAGTCGTATCATCTCTTGACCAATTCCTTTAACCAAAAGCGGCTGCTGATACTCTAATGCACAAAGGCACATGGGAACATCAGCACCAAGAACTAAGCTCTTTTTTGCTAATTCTTCGTAAGAGCAATCAAGATTCCACTGCCGACGCAACATGCTGATAACCCCAGCTGCATCACCTGAGCCACCACCAATGCCTGAAGCAACAGGTAATGTTTTTACAAGCCGAAAAAAAGCAGGTTGAGCACATTCCGGAAAAGTCTTATGCATAAAGTCCCTTGCGCGAATAACCAAATTGTCTAAATGAGAAACAAGCCCTTTTGCAAACGACCCCGTCAAAACAAACTGATTATTTTCACAAGGTGCATAGTGTAGACAATCACCGCTAAGACTAAAATAAACCAAACTCTCTATTAAATGATACCCGTCAGCACGTTGCCCCACAACATGTAGAGCTAAATTCAATTTAATAGGTGTAAATAAATAGGAATATCTTTGGAACGAAGTTTGTACATTTGATATCATATGACGTAATATTCACTTACATAGGGTTCTTTTAAAAATTTCCCCCTTTTACCCATACTTTTAGCACGAGCCCTATAAACAGCTTGGAATATTCTTAATCGTTTTCTAAAAAACAATAAATATAAAGAGTTCTCATACAAAATAAACGACATGTTCTCATTCGTATCATTTCAAGCCTTTTTTCTTCTAGTATCTGTTTTTAGATAAAAATCTCTCTGGCTTGAATGATCCTTTCCATCACAAACCATAACGCTGCCAAAGAGCTCGCTCTTCTGCTGCCATCAATGCACTATCAACGACTGTATAAACCGTATGTGCCGTCACTCCTGAAGGCGTTTTAGGTCCTAAAAAACTTTTTGGAGGCATAATAAGTCGAAGTTTTGCATCATTACCAAAGCGCTCCTTAATAACAGAACGTACATCATTCAATCCATCAACCAGACCAAGCCCAACGCTTTGTTTTCCACTCCAAAACATTCCTGTAAAGAGATTCGAATCATCTGATAATTTTTCAGCACGCCGTTCTTTAACCAAATCGATAAAAGTTTGATGCACTTCAAGTTGGAGAGATTTCAAATGCTCAATATCCGCCTTTTTTTCTGGCTGAAATGGATCTAATGTAACTTTGTTCTTTCCTGCTGTGTATACACGCCGTTCGATACCAATTTTCTTCAAAAGTTCCGGAAAACCAAAGGAAGCTGAAACCACTCCAATGGAACCAACAATTGAAGAAGGATCTGCAAAAATTTCATCCCCTGCACAAGCAATCATATAACCACCAGATGCTGCAATATCTTCAATAAACACAAGAACCTTTTTATTTTTTTCTTCTGCCAAGTCACGAATGCGCTTGAAGATAAAACGCGATTGTACAGGTGAACCACCAGGAGAATTAATAATAAGTGCAACAACCGGTGACTTTTTGTGTGCGAAAGCCTTCTCTAAAAGATTTGCACACCTACTGAGGGAAAGGGTACGAGATATAGATGCTGATGAATCCATAATTGCTCCTTGAAGGCGCACCACAGGAATTTCAAGTTTATCGGAAGAAAAACGGCGTGGAATAAAACTTTTAATAAAATCCATCAAAACAAAATCTCCTTATAAATTAAGAACAATTAAATAGGCAAGGACAACAAAAAGGAAGAACGCGATACCATCCAAAAACGCCAATCAATCCCCACATTACAACCAGAAATATAATTTCATCCAAAGTCAAACCTCCCTAACAACAAAGTGTAGACTTTAAATAATAAACTAAAAAACACAAGATACTATTAGAAAAGTTCCCACAAGCTTATATATCCATTATTAATTGCATCAACTCGGGGTGAAAAAGTATGGTCATTACCTTCATGTATAACCAATGCCGGTAAAATAGATAAAGCTGCTCTGCTTCCTCGTTTTGCGTAAAATAAAAGACGAATTGCTGCTGTCTTTGCACGTGCATGCACAGGAACGATACAAATACCACCAAAGCGCCCTTCTAAAGCACGCAAAATATCTACTAGTGATTGTGGTCGTGCAATGAGCCCTAAGTATCCACCTGGCTTGACAATCGCTGCTGCACTCCGCAACCAATTATCAAACATCGCTTCAGGCATAACATGTGCTTCAGATTTTTGTTGATCAGGTGTCTTGCGATCAGTGGGATTATTAAAAGGTGGATTCATAATCGCAAAATCAAAGCTATTATCTATCAAACCTGCTTTTATACGGGCATTCCCTTTGAAGGTAACATCTGCTTCTAGCAAACAAATTCGGCTAGCAAATTGTTTATTTTGTTTTAGCATAAGCGTTTTTTGAGCATAAGATATCATAAAAGCCGAACGTTCAACTAAGGTAACATGAACTTTCAGACAACGCGAAGCAACAGCTAACCCTGCAGCTCCAGCACCAGCACCTAAATCAACAACCTTGCCCTTTAAATCACTTGGAACCAAACTAGCTAATAACATCGCATCCATTCCAGAACGATGACCATATTTATGGGGTTGAACCAAATAAAATTTCCCGCGGTGAAAACTGTCAATTGTTTCACCACTCTGATTCGCTGCTTTATCCATTTAAAAGCCTAATGCTCACCTTTATAAACTGCATTTTTGCCATTCAGCTGCTATTTTAAATTTTTTATTATTTTATAACAATAAGATTACACTCGCTAAAGAACATTTCTTGCCAATAACATTCCAAGCTAACACTTTTAAACGACATCAAAAGCTTGAGTCAAAACCAAACCCCCTTTATGCTAATGAATAAAGTAAATTTTATATATGTCCATTGCAATACTCTAGGAGTAAACACATTGAGTGCAGCTATCAAACCAAAACAAATAAGAAATAATCAAATTTCTCTTCAACCTCTTGTCAATCTTACTCAAAAAGATATGGATTGCGTAAATCAATTTATTCTCTCTATGGCAAAATCAGAGGTTGAGATGATCCCTGAAATTTCTAACCATCTTATTTCATCAGGTGGAAAGCGATTACGCCCAATGATTACGCTCGCTTCTGCTCATATGTTTGGTTATCAAAGTGACGGGCATATAAAACTCGCAACAGCTGTTGAATTTATGCATACAGCAACATTGCTACACGATGATGTGATTGACGAAAGTAATTTACGACGTGGAAAATCTACAGCACGGATGATTTGGGGGAATCAAGCAAGTGTACTTGTTGGTGATTTCCTATTGGGCCAGGCCTTTAAAATGATGGTCGATGTCGGTTCCATAGAAGCGCTCTCTGTCCTAGCCAACGCTGCTGCAATTATTGCTGAAGGAGAAGTTATGCAACTTTCTGCCGCAAAAAATATAAAAACCAGCCCTTCAGAATATCTCAAAATCATCGATGCAAAAACAGCAGCACTTTTTTCAGCAGCCGCTGAAGTAGGACCCATTATTGCTGGCTATGGAAATAAAGAGCGTTCTTCATTACGTGAATATGGAACATCCTTAGGTTTAGCTTTCCAATTAATTGATGATGCACTTGACTATAGCGGTAGTGCTCAAAACTTAGGAAAAAATATAGGGGATGATTTTAGAGAAGGAAAAATCACAATGCCTGTTATTCTCGCATATGAGCGTGGGAATATGGTAGAAAAAGATTTCTGGAAAAAAGCGCTTGAAGATGGCAATAATAATGATGAATCCTTCGCACACGCGCAACACTTAATGGAAAAGTATGATAGTATCACAGATACAATAGAACAAGCACGCATCTATGGAAAATATGCAATTGATGCTCTTGTTCCCATGAATGAAAATCTTGCTTATAATGCTCTCGTTGAGACTGTTGAATTTTGTATTGCGCGCGTAAACTGAATTCTTTGCAAGAATCGCAGTATTTCTCAACAAAGTAATGAGATATGATCTATAAACAACACCATCAATTGATTATCTTGAAAAGGATTAGCTCCATGTGCTCTGCAACGGTATCTCGACTTTTTGCCCTCTTTATCGTGGGTATCATGCTGATGCCATCCCTCACCTACAGTAAAATAAGTGCAGCAACTCATACAAGCTCATTTACAGGTGCTTATTTAGCTGGACGGGTTGCAAATCATGAAAATAAAACAGAACTTGCTATCAATTATTTTAAACAAGCACTGGTTTATCAACCTGATAACATTGAAACACAAAAAGAGCTCCTTGAAGCTATGCTCTCGGTCGGAAACTTTAAAGAAGCTGTCCAACAAGCCCAAAAACTCAAAGAGAACGATGTTATAACTCCCTTTGTTTCCTTAACTTTGTCAGTAGAAAGTCTCATCAAAAAAGATTATAAGAATGCCAAGGCTCTTCTGAAATTAAAGGAACTTCCTACGTCCAATAATCCAATACCTGAACTCATCGGCGCTTGGATTACATTTGGATCTGGACAAAAATCTCAGGCAATCGATGATCTTAAGAAACTCAAAGGTCCTGTCTGGTATGATCTTTTTATATCTTATCATCTAGCACTTATGAGCGACCTTGCAGAACGGCCAAAGGATGCAAAAAAATATTTCATTAAAGCACTGAGTAACAAACAGGGAACTCTTATCGCTCCTAATACTTATGAGCGTATTATCATAGCCTATGCCTCATTCCAATTGCGCCATAATATGCGCAACCAAGCTCTTCAAACAATCCAGCATGGCGAACAAATGTTGTCAGGTCGAGAAGTCCTTAAAAACTTTCAAGAAAAAATTGAAAAAAATTCTTTCTTAGAGAGAGTTATTAAAACACCTCAACAAGGAGCAGCCGAGGTATTATATAATTTTGGAACAGCCCTCAACTACAAAAACTCAGGGCGAATTGCACGTATTTTTAAGCAATTATCTTTCGCCTTATACCCTCAAAATGACGCAACACTGTTTCAGCTCGCACACATTTCTGCTAAATTGAACGATCCACATCAAGCAATTAAACTTTATCGCGCTTTATCCCCTAAATCTCCTTATTATAAAGATGGACAACTTCATCTTGCATTCCTTCTTGCCAATAACAACAATTACAAAGAAGCAATAAAATTACTCACATTGTTAAATAAAAAATTTCCCAATGATCGTAATATTTTGATAACGCTCGTTGCTTTTTATATGCAGGACAATAAATTTCTTGAGGCCATTAAAACTCTAGACTACGCTATTACAAAGATAAAAAACTTTCAGCAGGACGATTGGAAACTCTTTTATCAGCGTGGTATTGCTTTTGAACGTTTAAAGCAATGGCCAAAAGCAGAACTTGACTTGCGAAAATCACTTGAATTTTTCCCAAATCAACCGCAGGTTCTTAATTATTTAGCCTATTCCCTTGTGGAACGTGGTGAGAAGCTTGAAGAATCGCTCCGTATGCTACAAAAAGCCTCTGCTTTACAAGCTCACAACAGTCATATTCTCGATTCTTTAGGGTGGGCTTATTATAAACTAAAAGAATATAATAAAGCAGTGCAAATATTAGAAAATGCTGTCAGATTACAACCTGAGGACCCAACACTAAATGATCATTTAGGGGATGCCTATTGGAAAGTTGGGCGTAAACGTGAAGCAATCTTTCAATGGAACCACGCAATTGACGGAAAACCAGAAAATTCTGAACAAATTCAAGAAAAGTTGAAATTTGGTTTGCAATAAACGATGCTTAACCATAAACCACATGAATAATAAATAGAGAAACTAAAATTACTTTGGTTTTTTGTTTAGTCCAATATAAAGAGTATAAAGCGTGAAACTGCCTGAACATCTTAACCCAAAACGTTCTTTTCAGGGACTAATATTAACTTTGCAAAATTATTGGGCACACTATGGGTGTGCAATTTTGCAACCTTACGATATGGAAGTCGGAGCTGGGACTTTTCATCCAGCAACAACATTACGCTCTCTAGGACCACGCCCTTGGAAAGTTGCTTATGTCCAACCCTCTCGACGTCCAACAGATGGCCGATATGGTAAGAATCCAAATCGTTTACAACACTATTATCAATTCCAAGTGCTTCTCAAACCCTCTCCGCTCAATCTACAAGAACTTTATATAAAGTCGCTACAAGCTATCGGGCTTGATACAAAACTGCATGATATTCGCTTTGTTGAAGATGATTGGGAAAGTCCCACTCTTGGTGCTTGGGGGCTTGGATGGGAATGTTGGTGCGATGGAATGGAAGTCTCTCAATTTACTTATTTTCAACAAGTGTGCGGCATTGAATGCGCTCCAGTTTCAGGGGAACTCACATACGGTCTTGAGCGTCTAGCGATGTATATCCAAGGGGTTGATAACGTCTATGACCTTAACTTTAATGGTTTGGAGGGAGAAAACAAAATAAGTTATAGAGATATTTTTTTACAGGCAGAACAGGAATACTCATATTATAACTTCGAATTTGCTGATACAAAACTGCTCCATCAGCACTTTATCGATGCAGAACGCGAATGCAGCGCACTTCTTGATGCTGGAAAACCAAATAAAGAAAATGTATTCCATCGCTGTGTTTTTCCTGCCTATGATCAATGTATTAAAGCGAGCCATATCTTTAATCTTTTGCAAGCACGTGGCGTTATTTCTGTAACCGAACGACAAAATTACATTCTTCGCGTTCGTAATCTCGCGCGCCGTTGTGGGGAAGTCTTCTTACTCACAGAAGCTGGACAAATATATACTGGAGAAGCCTAATGTCTGATCTTCTTCTTGAACTTTTCAGTGAAGAAATCCCCGCACGTATGCAACGAAAAGCTGCTGCTGATCTTAAGAAATCTGTTACAGATCAACTTATGAATGCTGGATTGATCTATGAAGCTGCTCGTGAATATTGGACACCTCGTCGGCTAACATTGGACATACGCGGACTTTCCACACGCTCCAAAGATGTCCATGAAGAACGCAAAGGTCCCAGTATAAAATCACCACAGCATGTAATTGATGGTTTTCTACGTGCAACAGGATTAAATGATGTTTCTGAAGCGCATATTGGACATGATGATAAAAAAGGTCATTTTTATATTGCTAAAATTGTTAAAAAAGGTCGAGCTGCAGAAGAAATTATTGCCGATATTTTACCGGATATTATCCGCAACTTTCCGTGGCCGAAATCTATGCGTTGGGGAAAAGATTCAGCACAAAGTGGTACTTTGAAGTGGATTAGACCTTTACAAAACATTCTTTGCATCTTCGGACCAGAAATTGGTGAAACACATGTTATTCCGTTTACAATTGGTTCTCTTAAAAGCAATAATTTAACTTATGGTCATCGTTTCTTAAGTGATGGAGAGCCATTTCAAGTGCGCCGCTTTGATGACTATGTTACTCAACTTGAAACCCATAAAGTCATTCTGGATGCCGAAAGACGAAAGAATATTATTTTAGCTGATGCCCAAAATCTCTGCTTTGCAAACGGTTTAGAACTGGTTCAAGATAATCCCCTCCTAGAAGAAGTTGCTGGTCTTGTTGAATGGCCTGTTATCCTGATGGGTGATTTTGACAAATCATTCCTTGATATTCCTCCAGAAATTATTCGCTTGACCATTCGAGCCAATCAAAAATGTTTTGTCACCCGCAAACAAGGAGAAAAAGTAAAACTTTCTCATCATTTTATTCTCGTTTCTAATATTCTTGCAAATGATGAAGGCAAAGAAATTTCGAAAGGAAATAGTAAGGTTGTCCGTGCCCGTCTTTCTGATGCACTTCATTTTTGGCAAACCGATCAGCATGATTTGCCTGATCTTCAACAATTGGAATCTTCTATAAAAAAATTTGAGCTTGATATAAAAAAACCTCTCGATCAAAGAATGGCGCGACTTGATCATTTGAATGTAACTTTTCATGCTAAATTAGGTACACAAGGTAAAAGAGTAGAACGCATTGCTACACTCGCACAAGAAATTGCCCCTTTGATACAAACAGATCCTCTTTTAGCAAAACGTGCAGCCATCCTTGCAAAAGCTGATTTGCAAACAGAAATTGTCGGAGAATTTCCTGAACTACAAGGTGTTATGGGGCAAAAATACGCCCTTCTTCAAGGGGAAGATCCTCGCGTAGCTGTAGCAATCGAAGACCATTATAAACCTCAAGGACCAACAGATCGTCTTCCACAAGAACCACTTGCTATAACCGTTATGCTCGCCGACAAAATTGACATGCTCGTTGGCTTTTGGCTCATTAATGAAAAACCAACGGGCTCAAAAGATCCCTATGCGTTAAGACGAGCAGCATTGGGAATTATTAGGCTTGTACTTTCGCGAGATTGGAAAATCAATCTTATGCCGCTGTTCCAGTTAGCAACGAATCTTTTCTTACAACAAAAAAATAAATATGAAATCTCTCAAAGAGAAAATTCACAATTGCAGAATCTGCTTCCAGAAAAAACAGAATATATTTTATCAGATCTGTTATTCTTTTTTCATGACCGTTTGAAAATCTATCTAAAAGAGGAAGGCGCTCGTTACGATGCCCTTGAAGCCGTTTTAAATAAAGATTCTGATGATTTTTTATTGGTTGCACGTCGTGTCGAATCGCTTATCGCTTTCATCAATACCCACGATGGAATGAACTTTGTAGCCTCTGTAAAACGTACTGCCAATATTCTTGAAAATGAATTTCAAAAAAGCACAACAATAGCGAATGAAATTAATCCTGAGCTCTTTGTCGAGAAAGAAGAAAAGCAGCTCTATCATGCAATCTGTGAAGTAGAAAGAAAGGTTCTTGCTCCCATCAATGCAACAAATTTATCATTTGCACTCAGTGTGCTAGCGCCACTTGGAAAATTGATTGATATATTTTTTGAAAAAGTATTGGTGAATGATAAAAAAACTGATGTTCGTGCTAACCGTCTTGCTCTTCTCAAACGCACTCACATTGTTACACAATCGGTTGCAGACTTCTCAAAACTTGTCATTTAAAATCAAAATACCCTATTAACTGATAAAAACAATGAAGATAATTTTTTCTTTTTTATGACTTTTATTAATTAATATTGAGAAAATTATGCAACCAAAGAGACTGTTCTTTATCTCTCAAATATCATTAATTAAGATATGTTTTCATTTTGATAAATGATTCTTTCTCAAGAGACTCTTTGATAAGTTCATCTGCCTTGTTAGAATCTATTTCCCTTGCAATAAGGGTACCTGCTGTAGAAATTGCCAAATCAATCGCCGATGAAGAAACCATGCGTATTGCATCCGCTTCTGCTTGGGCAATTTTTTGTTCTGCCAATTTATTGCGGTTTTTTACATATTCTTCTGCTTTTGCACGGGCCTCAGCAATAACGGATTCAACTTCATGCTTTGCTGCTGCAATAATTTCTTGCGCATCTTTTTCTGCTTCTGCATGTTTGCGTTGATATTCAGCCAATATTTCCTGTGCCTCTTCACGAAGACGCAGAGCCTCATCCAGTTCATCTTTGATACGTTTCGCGCGCGCATCAAGATGGTGTATAACCCTCTGTGGAATTTGGAAATAGACTAAAAGAGCCAAAAAAAGAACTAACCCAACAAATGCCCAAAAAGTATCAGTCATCTTTGTCTTCCTCAATAATCCGCAGTTTTAACAACTGAACGAACAGCCTCTTTGCTGATATCAACGTCAATCAATTTTTTCACAATTTCAAGAGCTACTTCTTCAGCGATAGAACCAACATTTTGCATCGCTTTATCCCGAATTTTTGCTATCTGTTTTTCAGCATCTGCGAGTTTTTTCTCTAGACTCTCTTCAATTTCTTTCCGTTCAAGCTCTGCCTTTTCTTTTAATTCTTCACTAGCTACCTGCGCTATAGCCTGCGCGTTCAAACGCGCTTCTGCTAATTTCCGCTCATAAGTTTCAACAACAATGTCTGCTTCTTGCTTCATGCGCATTGCCTGATCTAAATCAGATGCGATTCGATCTCGCCGTGTTTCAATAACACCGCCAATACGTGGTACAATTACACGGGAGATAAAAAGATAAAACAGTCCGAAAGAAATTGCCAACCAGAAAAAATGCGAACCAAAATGCACAAAATCAAAAGGCGGAAACACACGATTTGCATGCTCTGCTACCTTTTTAATATGTTCTATCGACGTTTCAGTGTTCTGTGCATAAGCGCTTGAAACAAACATCTTCTTTCATCCTTTAAATAGCTTATTAAAGCCCTCTATAACCGATGATAACTGACAAACATCTCTCTGGCATCTCTCTAGTTAAGAGCCTAAAAGGGTAAATCTTTCCTCATGCAAGAACAGATATACCCTTTTGATAATGATTAAACCCCAAAAAGAAGTAATAAAGCAATGAGCAATGAAAAAATTCCCAAAGCTTCTGTTACAGCAAAACCAAAGACGAGACGTCCAAACTGACTATCTGCTGCTGATGGATTTCGTAATGCACCAGAAAGATAGCTACCAAAAATATTACCAAGTCCTAAAGCTGTTCCAGCCATACCAAAGCAAGCAAGACCAGCGCCAATATATTTTGCTGCAAGCACCATTTCCATGTTATTCTCCTTTAAAGCGAAATTGCATTATTCGACGGAAAACCGCCAGTTCTATTAATGTCCTGGATGAATTGCATCATTAAGATACATACAAGTTAAAACCGTAAAGACGTAAGCCTGAAGAAATGCGACCAAAAACTCAAGAGCAGTAATTGCTACAGTCATAATAAGCGGTAAAATCGAACCACCCACACCTACGATTCCTACCCCAATCATTGAAACAACAAACCCAGAAAACACTTTAAGCGTAATATGACCAGCAAGCATATTCGCAAAAAGACGAAGAGAAAGACTAATTGGACGGGAGAGAAAAGAAATAACCTCAATCATTGTCACCAGAGGTAAAACCACAACAGGAACTCCACTGGGAACGAACAGTTTCAAAAAACTGACCCCATGCTTATAAAAGCCATAACCAATCACCGTCAAAATTACCACCATTGCTAACGAAAACGTGATCATGATTTGAGACGTAACCGTATAAAAATAAGGAAAGAGACCAATAAAGTTAGCAACCAAAATAAAAGTAAACAGAGAAAAAACTAAAGGAAAAAACTGCATTCCCTGCACACCAGATGATTCCCGCAGAGTCGATGCTACAAATTCATATGCCATTTCCGAAAGAGACTGCATCCGCGTTGGAACCAATCCACGACTCGATGATGAAATAAAGAGAAAAATAGAAGTTACAACAACCGTGAGAACTGTAAACAATGATACATTTGTAAACGATAAATCCATATTTCCTATGGAAATCTTAATCAGCCTTAAAACCTCAAACTGATGAATAGGATCTGGAGCGTGCGCTGTCACTTCAACCTCATTTATCGGACCTCTCATTGGCCCCTTTATTTTGTTTATCTTGGCGCAATACGCCTTTTTTTCCTAATTGACTGGAGGAAACATACCCCACAGACCGAAGAATACTCAATACACCAGCAGCAAATCCAAAGAAGAGAAAAAATACCAATCCCCAAGGCCATGAACCTGCTAACTTATCAAACCCCAACCCCAAAACAATACCAACTATAATACTTGCCAGAAACTCACTGGAAAGCTTAATTGCACCTGCCATCCTTCCTTGTGATTTTTCCCGCTTATTCCTATGCTCCCGCTTCTTTAATGCTTGCTTGCGCACTAAAGCTACGCTTAAGTTCCTACTACGACATTCCAAATCCTCTGAATGAAGACACTCTCCTTGCTTTTCCTCTTCAGCCTCCTTACGGCTCATAACGGGTTTCTCGCCCATCGCCATCATTGGCTCCTTAATTAAAAAGCAACGTAAGAATACATTTCATAAAACCGTGTGCATCATATTGTTCCCGAATTTATTCGTCAAGATACTAAAAGAAATCTATCACAAATTATCGTATAAATTTTATTGCAGAAATAACGTATTTTTCAATTTACATGCTTTCTTAAAAAGATATTCCAAGCACCTAAACCGATTTCACGACAGCACCCGTGAATGTATAACGAAAAGTTCACGTGAATAATATAAAACTCATAGAACAACCATTTTTACACTTAACAAAAGGTGTAAACCAATACCATCTTATTTTCCGACTCCCAATGTTATATCAGTCCTAGTTTTGAAAGAGAACATAGAAAGCTAAAAACAGTATGAGAGCGTTGGTTTTCTCCTTTTATTCGAATAAACTTGCACTTTTTATTTTATGAAAATGAAATAATCAATGGTTTCTATATGATCCTATTCGCAAAGTATTTTATATACGCCATTACAGGCCTCATCACGAAATGAGCTTGAGGGTATTAAGAGAAGGTCCTTTAAATACAAGATATTAATAAATCCAAAATTTCAAATAGATTAAGCCAATAGAACACAATAAAATTTAAATACGATTACCATACTACTTTATACAATTTTAATCCACTTTTATGAATTTCGCTCTTTACAATTGAATATCCGTAGATTCAGCAAATATTTTTGCTTTTTATTCAGACAAACTATCGTAAGCAAAAGCGCTTATTCATAAGCTTTATTTTTATGAAACGATAATCTAATGCTGCTTTTCAAACAAGCATCATAATTACATTCCCCTACCCTCATATTGCATCTATTCTTGCACTTTAATAACCCATTAAGAGGATTATGTACTCTTTCTTAAATACTCCCTATTAAACTCTTCTCATGACATGCAAATAAATGATCTTTATCAAGATGAGAGAACTCTATTCAATAGCGCTCATGATAAATGATTATCAATAAAATTAAAACTTTAGCAAATAAAACTTTTTCTTTTATGAAAAGAACGATCATTTAAAAAACTTATTTTTAAGATTCTTAAGTATAGATTTCATTCACTTAAAAAATTAAAGAGTTATCATTTCTTCTTGGAACGTGTCGCAAAAGGATTATCAGAGGCTCGTAATGATATGCGAACGGGTATACCAGACATATCAAATGTTTCACGTAACCCATTGACAAGATAACGCAAATACGACTGAGGCATACTTTTGGGGCGCGAGCAGGAAATCATAAACCCAGGAGGACGTGTCTTAACCTGTGTGATGTATTTAACCTTAAGTCGACGTCCAGAAACCGCAGGAGGTGGATGATGTGCCACAACAGTTCCAAGCCATTGGTTCAATTTAGCCGTCGAAATGCGACGATTCCATACACGGTGCATCATCATGACATTTTCCATCAGTTTATCAATCCCTTGACCATATTGTCCTGATAAAGGAACAGCTCTCAAACCACGAACTTGAGGAAGAAATCGCGCACATTTTTCATGCAAATCAATCAATGTGGTCTGACTGTTTTCAATAAGGTCCCACTTATTGAAAGCAATAACTGGAACACGCCCTTCACGAATCACAAGATCAGCAATTTGTAAATCCTGCTTTTCAAAAGGTATCGTTGCATCAAAAACAATGACCACCACTTCTGCAAAACGAATAGCACGCAAAGTATCTGCAACAGATAGTTTTTCTAATTTTTCTTGAATTCTCGACTTTCGACGTAAACCTGCAGTATCAAAAAGTTTAATATGACGACCACGCCATTCCCAATCTACAGAAATAGAATCACGCGTGAGTCCTGCTTCTGGTCCTGTTAACAATCGCTCTTGTTTCAACATACTATTGATAAGAGTGGATTTTCCTGTATTGGGACGCCCCGCAATTGCAATCCTAATGGGCTTACTTTCATCGTAAATAAGCTCTTCTTCTTCCAAATCCTTTACATCATCACCAACAGATGCAGGTTGTATCATTCTATCTTCTTCTTTGTTGTTGCCAAAAACATGCTCTGACCCAACAGCATCTATAATTGCATCACGCAGATCACTAAGTCCCAAACCATGTTCAGCCGATATTGGGCATGGCTCTCCCAAACCTAATGACCACGCCTCATACTCTCCTCCTGTTGCCGCTCTTGACTCAGACTTATTGGCAACAAGCACAATTGGCTTTCCTGATTTGCGAACCAATGAAGAAAAATTTAAATCACTTGGTGTTATTCCGCTCTTTGCATCAAATACAAATAAAATAAGATCCGCTTCATCAATTGCAACTTTTGTATGAGAACGCATACGCCCCTCAAGTGTATGATCACCTGCTTCTTCCAGCCCAGCCGTATCAATCACATCAAAACGTAGATCTTGAAGTTTTGCCGCATGAATACGCCGATCACGTGTTACACCAGGCTTATCATCAACCAAAGCCAATTTTTGCCCAACCAAACGATTAAATAGTGTTGACTTCCCAACATTGGGACGACCAACGATAGCAATGGTAAGGCTCATCGATTTATTCCTTATTTGCCTTGCCCTCAGCTTGTATAAGCTCAAGCATCATTCGAGCCCGATCTGTTATTTTTAAACCCAAAGAACCTTCTTCAGAAATTTTCTTAAAATAATAAACCGCCTCATCCATTTTATCCGCCTTATAAGCAGCTAAGCCTAAAGCTTCTCTTGCAGACATACGCATAGGATCGGTATCACTTGCCATATCTTTGATGCGCTTTTCAACATCAGCTAATGTCCCTGTATCAACCAGAATATAAGCCGCCCGAATTTTTGCAACTTTCTGCAAAATCTGCGGTGCTTTCTCATCCGCTGCAACAGAATCAAAGATCTCCACTGACTTAATAATATCACCTTTCTCCATGAGTAAAGAAGCCTCACGTAAACGAGCAAGAAAAGGATACCCCCCAAAATGAGAGGTTTTAACAGTTTCTAATTGCTTTATCGCTTTATCAAAATCACGTGTATCCGCAAGATCAAGACTCTTTACAAATGCATCACCAATATAACCAGCTTTCTTTATTTGTGTATGATGATAAACTTGATAAGCAACTATCATGAATATAAAAAGAACAGCCGCTCCAATAATTGAAAAACCATACCGTCTCCAAAAAGCAAGCGCCTTTTCCTGACGAAATTCTGCATTCACTTCAGCAATAAAACTATCATACGACATATATCATACCTTGAAAAAAGTTACTTCACCTGTGCTTTTACGCATAAATGGATAAAGATGGTAGCCCTAATTAACTAAAAATCTTTAAATTACTCGTTTATTTATTTTAAATCAACATGTAGCCAATTCAATCAGATTTTTGCAACAGTCTTAATCGAAAATGATGTAAGCACCCTGTTTGTTCACATTACAGCTTTTACATATTATGAAAAATTCACTGCCTTAATATTTATCATGATTGCCTATCATCTCAAGCGAACTTTCTCTCCATTATATAGAGGAATAATCTTTTAAAGTCTTCAACCGCAATCGTTGGTTGTATTGGATTATACAATTATAATAGAAAAACCAATTCTTGAAAAAACTTGAATAAACAGTAAATTTCCATGAATATCTACTAAAACCAAATAGATAAATTTTTATCTGTATCAAAAATACCGAAGCGCCATGATTACAGTGTGGTATAATTCCAAATCTTCAGTTAAAGCTCTTTATATAAAGTATATCCCTTCAACTTATCTTCATACGATTAACAACCTTTTATAATTGATTCTTAAAGTTTCTAAAAATATCCTATTGTAAAGGCCAAACCCACATAAGCATTGGAACAGCAATAATAACGATCAACACCGCCAATGGAGCACCTAAACGTGGATAATCACTAAAACGATATCCTCCTGGCGCCATCACGAGCATATTACTTTGATGTCCAATAGGTGTAAGAAACTCACAGCCCGCACCAATTGCAACAGCCATCAAAAAAGCTTCAGGCTTATAATGAAGGGAATGAGCAAAACTTGACGCAATTGGTGCTACCATCATCACTGTTGCTGCATTATTCAAAAATGGCGTAACCAACATAGCTGTCACCAACATAAGCGCTAAAGCACCGGATGGCGGGAAAAATATTGCCAATTGGCTCAGCCATTGACCAATGAGATCCGTACATCCTGTTTTCTCTAACGCTTCACTCACTGGAATAAGAGCCGCTAATAGCACTAATATTGAGCCATCTAATGCCTGATACAGATCACGCGCGGGCAAAACACGAAAGATCACCATTGCAGCAGCAGCAGCAAAGAAAGAAAAAGCAACTGGAACAATATGAAAAGCTGTAAAAATAATTGCTATAAATAAAACAGCTAAAGAGATGAAACCATGTCGTAAATTTCCAAACACAATATTTCGTTTTGCTAGGGGCAAGCATTTCAATTCTCTTAATAAATTTGGAATAACTGCATCCTGTCCTTGCAAAACAATCACATCTCCAAGATGGAAAATAATATCATCAAGTCTTCCCCGCACCCTTTCATGTTGACGACTTAACGCAAGCAAATTTACATTATAGCGATCAAATAAGGAAAACTCTTTCGCACTAATACCGATAAGAGGTGAATTATGGGTAATGACTGCTTCAATAATATCAATATCACTGTCCTTATCACCTGCAACAATAGTTCGCCCCTTAGAAAACTCTAAACGAGCAGAATTCATCACGCTATCTAACCCTGTATGTGATCCTTCCAGCAAAATAATATCATTTTCAGACAAAACAAAATCTGGTAATGGTGAAATAGATACTTTGTTTCTGATGATTTGAATCACCATAACATCACCACTTGATGGCTTAACCAAATCAACAATATTTTTTCCCACAATCGGTGAATTTATTGGAATATGTACTTCTGCAACATAATTACGAATATCAATGGCATCATCAAATGATACACCTGAACGCACACGCACAGGCAAAAGCCAATAAAAAAGAACCAAATATACAACACCAGCCGTCGCAACAACCGCACCAACTGGTGTAAAATCAAACATAGTAAAAGGTGTTCCTGCTAAACGTTCTTGCATCGCTGAAATAACAACATTGGGAGATGTTCCTATCTGTGTCATAAGCCCCCCCAACAAAGAACCAAAGGCCATGGGCATCAAAAAGACAGAAGGAGAAACCTGAGAACGACGTGCAAACTGAAAAGCTATCGGAAGCATAATCGCCAAAGCACCAATGTTTTTAACAAACATTGATAATACGACAACAGAAAGAACCAAAAACGCTAATTGAAGACGCACCGATTTCACGTCTGGCCATATCCGTTGAATAATAAATTCCATTATACCAGAGCGAGATACAGCAGTACTGACAACAAACACACTCCCCACGATAATAACGATATCATTACTAAAACCGCTAAAAGCTTCCTTCGGACTGACAAGACCAAGGGCACAAGCTATTAATAAAGTACAAATAGCAACAAGATCATAACGAAATCGATCCCAAATAAAAACAACCATCATGAGACCAATGATCGAAAAAGCCATTATTTGATTTTCTGTCATAACACTTACCTCTCCCCATTAAATTATAATGAACAAGAACATATTTTTTATGTTTTAAATATTCCTATAAACAGCAGCAAGATAAAAGCAGACATCGAAATATTTTAGGATAATTTTAAAGTGATAAAAAATTATGATGCGCATAAACTTGCCTCTCCTTATTATGCGTGCTTTTCTATAAAGTGCTGAACCCAAAGAAAATTGATAAAAGTTGATAAAGCTATATTGCAAAAAAGATGAGAATAACTCTAATATAGAGAGTAGATAATTGTTGAAACTGGTACACGCTATATTTAAACCTTTGTCGTTGCTTAAAAGAATTTATCTTCACTCTCAATTCAAAGAGTGATAAAAATGAAAGAAGAAAGAATGGTCAATCTTAATAGTGGGTATCAAAGTAACCTCAGATATTGGCTCACTTGCATTATTGGATTTGTTGCTATCTTGGCAATTATAATTGTTGGTGGATTTTATATTGCAAAACCCTATCTTGACGGTTTTGTAAGAAAAGAAATAGCCCGTCATTCCATAAAAGCCGAAACATCTGAAGTAAGCATTCTAGGTAAAATCAATTTGAAGAATGTGACAATACCTGTTCCAGCTGGTACATCACTTAAAATTGGTGCCATTTCTGCCCGTCCTCCTCTTTCCTTTATTCCCGGAACTTTTACATTTTATAATGTTGATTTAAAGTATAATAATATTCATGTGCAAATTCCCCAAATTTCCCTTCGGAATGTATCCTTAAAAGAAAAAGATAGAACGATAACATCACGTCTTTTACAATCAATGATGCGTATTGAGCTTTCCTCAATTATTGCTCCCAATATACAACTTTCTATAGAAAATAAAAATAACCGAACAGAAACGGTTGAAATCAAGAATTTCCAGCTTTCTGATTTTAGAAATAACCATATCCATTCAGTTAGTATCAAAAATATGGATCTTAAAACGATCGTAGCAAATGGTGCCAAACAGATGCAACTTATGGCTAAAAGTAATACAATAAAAGCCCATGATATCGACATCAACTATGCCTACTCTATCATTTTTGGAAAAAACAATGCTCTCAATCAAGGTAAAACCGTTACTGGCCCCATTTCTTTGAATAATATAAGTGTCGATATTTTTGAAGAAGCAGAAAAAAACAGCTCTTTCTTCCTTGGGCAGTTTAAAACATCTGGTTTAAAGATGAAACCGCTTGAGCAAACTCCTGAAAAATTAATCAAAGCTTATCTTAATGCAAGAAAAGAGAATAATAAAATCGCTGAAAAAGTAGCACAAAATGGTCTTCTTCTAAACATACTGCTCGCCATTACCTCAGCGGATGCCAAAGTTGATAATATCACCGTTGATATACCGCAGTTGAAAGCAACGCTCGAATCATTCCAATTCAAACCAAGTTTGTGGAAACAACCTATCCCTAAAAAGCTTTTTCTTTCTCTCAATAACCTTTCCGTTTTACCTAAAAAAATGAATGAAAAAGACTTAGAGTTCTTCAAAAATCTGAACTTTGAGCGCTTTAATGTTTCAGGAAAAATTGATATTTCTTACGATGAAAAAAAACGTATGCTCTTTCTTGATACAATGTCTTTCAATATGAAAAACGTTGGATCTGGGAACATCTCGGCTAAGGTTATTGATGTTGATGAAAAGCTTTTTTCTGGTCAGAAAAATATAATGATTGCTGCGTCTCAAGACCTTGGCATCAATGAAATTGATATACAATATACGGATGCAGGTTTCATTGATAAGCTTTTTTCTTATCTTGCACAAAATCTTAATGACAGCCAACATGATCTAAAAAAGGAACTTTATGACGATTTCTATCTAATGATGACGCAGACCCCAAAAATTCTGCTAAAAAATCATGACGAAGCAGAAAAAATTTCAAAATCCTTAGGAGAATTTGCTAAAAATCCACAAACATTGATCGTTAAAATTAAAGCAAAAGATAATAAAGGTCTCGCAATAGTTGATCTCGAATCTGCTCTACAAAATGATCTATCTAAGGCTTTAAGCAAAGTACATCTCACTATTAAAAATGAAGCGTCGCGTTAAACATTTTGTGCTTTAAACATGATGATCTTGTCTATAAATTAAGAACTTTATTCCTCTTTTTTCTTTTGTATGATACAGAAGGTATCATACAAAGTCATTTATACAGAGAGTATAGAATCTAAAATTGACGATGCTTGGAGTTGTTCATGTCTGATTTATCTTCAAATCGCCTGCCTAATCGCGCTTCTCGTGTCACTAATCAAGCGCTTTCTGCTATCGAGCGTTTTCTCCATATTGAAGCTCTTAGTGGTGTTGTTCTTTTATTAGCTGCTGCTTCTGCACTTATTTTTGCCAATTCTAAATATGCTGCTTTCTATGAATCTTTTTGGCATACACCTCTTGGCTTTAATTTGGGTCATTTCACTCTTTCATGGGATTTACATTTCTGGGTTAATGATGCCCTTATGACTATTTTCTTTCTCGTCGCAGGAATGGAAATTCGACGCGAAATTCATGAAGGGGCTCTTGCCGATTTTAAACAAGCAATCTTACCAATTGTTGCTGCAATAGGGGGCGTTTGTGTTCCTGCAATTATTTACTTTATCTTCAATTTTAACGAGGGACATATCCGCGGTTGGGCTGTGCCAACAGCAACAGATATTGCCTTTGCTCTAGGTATTCTTGCTCTTCTAGGGAAAAAAATTCCCTCTAATCTTCATATTATTCTTCTATCATTAGCAATTATTGACGATATTATCGCTGTTCTTATTATTGCTTTTTTCTACTCAACAAACATTGATCCTAGCGGTTTAATGATTGCAGGAGCGGGTATTGCTTTGGTACTATTTTTTCAGTGGATCGGGCTTGCATCAGCATGGCTTTACATTTTACCTGGTGCAATCATTTGGTGGGGTTTAATGGTAACAGGCGTTCACCCATCGCTTGCTGGCGTAATCTTAGGGATGATGACTCCCGTTCTTCCTACCCGTACTCTTGTAGCGCCACTCACCATGCTCAGTAACGCTATGCAAATTCTTCAAGAAAAAAATACAAAAACAGATCTGCATCATATTTCAACAGCATTGAAAAAGATGCGCAAAGGACAACGGGCCATGATCGCCCCAGTAACACGTGTTCAAAAAGCATTGCATCCATGGGTTGCATACGGTATCATGCCAGTTTTTGCCTTCGCAAATGCAGGAGTAAGTTTTGCAAACTTTGATCTTTCTTCTGACAAATCATTCTTGATTGTTTTGGGTGTTGTCATTGGTCTTTTCATCGGTAAGCCTCTTGGTATTATCACTGCCAGTTATATAGCTGTAAAATCAGGGCTATGCCGCCTCCCCCCTCATATGACCTGGACAGGCGTTTTACTCATTGGTTTTTTAGCAGGAATTGGCTTTACAATGTCTATTTTTGTTTCAATGCTCGCTTTTAAAGATATTATTCTGCTTGATGCGGCAAAAATTGGGGTCCTTTGTGGCTCAGGTTTATCTGCCCTTATCGGTCTGGGATATGGATTTATTTATATTAAGCGCAATAAAGGAATTTCTCATAGTTCCTAACAAACTAACTGAAAATACATTTTTATGCAGAACTTTTAAAAAGCGATTTCGCTCATTTGTTGGGTTCGGACGATATTTAATGTAAAAGCTGTTGTCTCGCCTCATCTTTACACTTATGAAGGAGAAAACTAACATCATCATACTATTTACGAGCCTCTAATGTTACAACACCTTTGACTCTTAAGAAGACTTATAAGAGATATTTTTATTCCTTTCTTCAATATTCTTTTACTCATGCACCAGCTCCACTCATGATATGTACAGAAATAATTTTAATTGTTTCAATATAAAAGGCTTCGTGGTTTCAGAAAAGCTGCCTTTCGTCGGAACTATTATTCACTATAAAGAAAAATTAATTATTATAAATCAATATTTTATGTTTAATCATACGAAACAGATAAGAATAAGCAAAATTCAATAATCAGTTAAGTAATTCCATGGTTTATTTTTTTCCAATAAACTACCCTCCTCGTTACTGATTTTATTGCGGTATTCTAAATAACTTTAATTTTTATCTTCTTAAAAGCACATTATTTTTGGATAAAAAATATTTGATTTATCATTATAAATCTTGAATGGAGTCTAGATATCGTATGATTTCCTCATTTCAAATCTGTACATGATGAATCAATCAAGACTATTCTCTTACACGTCACAAGCCGAGGAGAAGTATGGATTATTTGAAGAAAGAAATAAGAATGCTTCATCATATCCATATAAGCGCTGTTCAACAGGAAAACTAAAAATTAAATGATGACGACCAGCTGACACCTTTGATCTAAGTAAAGGAGATGGTGGTCCCC
>NZ_JBHIOZ010000021.1:0-22428 GCF_042195805.1 Bartonella sp. AP57NXGY
AAAAAACTTTACCGCTATCAATAATTTAATATGATTTAATGACTAAAAACAAAATAATTATATAAACATATTATGAATAATCAAAATAAATAAATGGAGATACACAAGTAATACTGTACTATCTTTATTAATATTTTTTATATTACGTAATGTATATTATTTTATAAGAGTAATTTTTCTGTTTTTTAACTTCCTCCCTCAAAATTTGTGATGTTCTCTCATTTTAACTCTTGTATGATGAAGGAAAAATACTCGCTTGCATATCACAAGTGAAACAAAGATATGGAAAAAATATTTGTAGGATAGAGCTGGAGCTATCTCTCCCCTCTCAAATGCCAAGAAAAATCCCAATATTAAAAACCAAATCTGAATATCAAAAGATTTTTTTATTTCAGGATCTTATAATAAATCAATAAAATTATCCTCTTGGTGCGTCACAAGAAAGGTTGGCGTATAAGAGTAAAAGAATAAAACTATCCCTTATGCACTCGTCTCAGATATCTGGGGCTAGTCGCAACATTATAGGAACTGAGAAAATAGATAGCACGGTGGCACCAACATGCACTTTTATTAAGCGTAAATGGTGATATATAATAACTTTTATGGACTTTACAGAGTTTTCCGCTTCATATTATTTACGGATCTTGTTTTGAAATAAATACCGTAACACTTCAGCGTAATAAAAGTTAATATTACATTTTATAAGCCATACCCGCGCTCAATTAATACAGTACAATATTTCATTGAAAAGACTAAAAACAATATATTTCAGCAATACATGAAAATAAAAAATATCGCAAGGATCTCAAAGCTTTATGTGAAAAACAAGCATAACACATGTGTTAAAAAAACCCGCTTATAAATAAATCGGGTTTTTTTAATGTAGCTTAAATTATTTTTTATTAACTGCTTCTTTAAGGCTTTTTCCTGCAGAAAATTTGGGTACAGAACGTGCTGGAATATCGATTTCAGCACCAGTTGAAGGATTACGCCCCTTTGTTGCAGCACGATGAGAAACTTCAAAAGTGCCAAAACCTGGAAGACGAACATCTCCCCCTGAAGCCAAAGCTTCTGTTACAGAAGCCATAAAAGCATCAACAACAGCACCAGCTTGCGCTTTCGAAACACCTGCCTTTTCAGCAACGGAGCTAACGAATTCACTTTTATTCATAAAATATTTCCTTTCCCTATATTACCTGAACATGACTTAATCATGTTATTGGTCAGTTTATTGAAAAGTACAGCAAACAGAAGTCTTATTTTTATCCAAAACATTGTTTTTTTAGCAATAATCACAGTTATTCACGGAATTTTTCACTTTTTCCAACAAAAAACAGAATAATAACCTCAACAACACCTTCTACCACCTAAAAAATGCCGTTATAAATGAGATAAGTGAATCAGTGCGCAATCTGTATCCCTTCACTATCACTGCTCTCTGACCGGATTGGCACAGCCCCTGTAGAGGGTTCTTTCCATTCAATAGTGTCTGGAAAACGAACCAAAGCGTGTTTCAAAACTTCACTCACATGATTTACCGGAATAATTTCCATATTATTTTTGACATCATCAGGAATATCAACCAAATCTTTTGCATTTTCTTCAGGAATAAGTACTTTTTTTATCCCTCCTCGAAGAGCTGCTAAGAGTTTTTCTTTTAATCCACCAATGGGTAAAACGCGTCCACGTAAAGTAATTTCACCAGTCATTGCAATATCTTTATGCACAGCTACTCCTGTAAGGACCGAAACAATTGCTGTCACCATTGCAATCCCAGCCGATGGGCCATCTTTTGGTGTCGCACCCTCTGGAACATGAACATGGATATCGCGTTTTTCAAAAAGTGGAGGTTCAATACCAAAATCAACAGCACGAGAACGTACATAAGATGCTGCCGCTGAAATGGACTCTTTCATAATATCACGTAAATTTCCAGTTACAGTCATCTTCCCTTTGCCGGGCATCATAACTCCTTCAATAGTCAATAACTCTCCACCGACTTCTGTCCACGCAAGACCTGTTACAACACCAACTTGATTTTCTCCTTCAATCTGATTGTAATGATAACGTTTAACACCCAAGAAATCATGAATATTACTTTCTGTAACTTTTACAGATTTTTGATGTGTTTTGAGAATTTTTGTAACGGATTTGCGGGAAATTTTCATGAGTTCACGTTCAAGGTTACGAACGCCTGCCTCACGTGTATAAAACTGAATAATTGACCTTAGTGCTCCATCAGAAATACTGAGTTCTTTTTTAGACAAACAGTGATCTTTTAGTGCCTTTGGTAAAAGATGCTGTTTAACAATTTCCATTTTCTCACATTCAGTATAACCAGCGATACGAATAATTTCCATACGATCCATTAACGGACCTGGAATATTAAGCGTATTGGCAGTTGTGATAAACATGACATCAGAAAGATCATATTCAACTTCCAAATAGTGATCAATGAATGTACCATTTTGTTCAGGATCAAGAACTTCTAATAAAGCGGATGAAGGATCGCCACGAAAATCTTGGCCCATTTTATCAATTTCATCAAGCAAGAAAAGCGGATTAGATTTTTTTGCTTTTTTCATAGACTGGATAATTTTTCCAGGCATCGATCCAATATATGTTCGGCGATGTCCACGAATTTCTGCTTCATCTCGGACACCTCCCAATGAGATACGAACATACTCACGTCCCGTTGCCTTTGCAATAGAGCGCGCTAATGATGTTTTCCCTACACCTGGAGGACCTAATAAACAAATAATGGGACCTTTTATCTTTGACGCGCGACTTTGTACGGCCAAATATTCAATAATTCGCTCCTTAACTTTTTCAAGACCAAAATGTTCATTATTCATGACCTTTTCAGCAAAATCTAAATTGTTTTTAATCTTAGATTTTTTACCCCAAGGCATTGCTAATAACCAATCAAGATAGTTACGTACAACTGTCGCTTCTGCAGACATCGGAGACATATTCCGTAATTTTCTCAATTCTGCTCCAGCTTTTTCCTGCGCTTCCTTGGATAGTTTTGTATTTTTGATACGTTCTTCTAATTCAGAGAGTTCATCTCGGCTATCATCACCTGCTCCTAACTCTTTTTGAATAGCCTTCATCTGCTCATTGAGATAATATTCTCGTTGGTTTTTTTCCATTTGCCGTTTAACATGCGAACGAATACGTTTTTCAACCTGCAAAACAGAAATTTCTCCTTCCATGAAGGACAAAACACGTTCAAGACGGGCCCGCACAGGTAAGAGCTCTAATATTTCCTGTTTTTCTGCCAGTTTAATCATCAAATGAGAAGCAATCGTATCGGCAAGCTTAGAAGGATTATCAAGCTGGCCAATCGCATTCACAACTTCAGGAGAGATTTTTTTATTAAGCTTTACATAGTTTTCAAAATAAGTAATCACTGACCTTGAAAGAGCTTCAATCTCAACATCACTCTCTCTAGGTTCTTCTGTAACAGTTGCAAAAGCCTGATGATAACCTTCACTTAAAGCAAATTGACTAATTTTTGCACGTGCAGTTCCTTCAACCAAAACCTTTACAGTACCATCAGGAAGCTTTAAAAGTTGAAGAATATTAGCAAATGTACCAATATGATAAATATCCTCTGATTTTGGATCGTCATCAGAAGCATTTTTTTGTGTCACCAATAGTATTTGCTTATCAACCGCCATCGTTTCTTCAAGAGCACGAATTGATTTTTCGCGGCCCACAAAAAGTGGAACAATCATATGGGGGAAGACAACAATATCACGAAGAGGTAAAACAGCATAAACCCCATCTCTTACTTCATCTGTCTTTTCATCAATATATTGCATAACTCTCCTTTCTGGAGCCTATGAGCTATCTACAACAATTAGCCCACCTTTAGAAAATCTCAGCTCTTCACTGTACATGAAGTGGTAATTACTCATACATAAATCAAGCATTATAATGATATTATTAGAAACACCTATCAAATACCGTTCACTACCACCTTTTATATTGTGCATCGCACAGTGTCATGCTGATACATTTTCTTTATCTTCTGCACGTTCTGAGTAAATATAAAGAGGACGCGCTTTACCATCAACGACATCACTCGAAATAACCACTTTTTGAACGCCTTCAAGAGCCGGTAGCTCAAACATCGTCTCAAGAAGGATCTTCTCCATAATAGAACGTAAACCACGAGCACCAGTTTTACGTTCAATTGCTTTCTTTGCAATAACACGTAAAGCATCTTCATGAAATGCTAACTCAACATTCTCCATTTCAAAAAGACGCTGATATTGCTTTACTAACGCATTTTTAGGTTGGGATAAAATTTGCATGAGGGCGTTAACATCTAAATCCTCTAAGGTAGCGACTATAGGAAGCCGCCCAATAAATTCTGGTATTAAACCAAATTTAATAAGATCTTCAGGCTCTAAATCACGAAAAATTTCACCGACACAACGCTCATCCGGAGCCTTAACAGTCGCAGAAAAACCAATAGAAGTTTTTTCACCACGCCCTGAAATGATCCGTTCTAAACCTGCAAAAGCTCCCCCACAAATGAATAAGATGTTTGTGGTGTCAACCTGAAGAAACTCTTGTTGCGGATGCTTACGTCCACCTTGAGGAGGAACAGAAGCAATCGTTCCTTCCATAATTTTTAATAATGCTTGCTGAACTCCTTCCCCCGAAACATCTCTTGTAATAGAAGGATTGTCTGCTTTACGAGAAATCTTATCAACCTCATCAATATAAACAATACCACGCTGCGCACGTTCAACATTATAATCTGCTGCTTGAAGAAGCTTCAAAATAATATTTTCAACATCTTCTCCCACATAACCCGCTTCAGTCAAAGTGGTCGCATCCGCCATCGTAAAAGGCACATCAATAATACGTGCTAATGTTTGTGCAAGATAAGTTTTACCACAACCCGTTGGACCAACAAGAAGAATATTTGATTTAGCCAACTCAATATCATTGCTTTTAGACTGATGCGCCAACCGTTTATAATGATTATGAACAGCAACAGAAAGAACACGCTTTGCATGCTGCTGACCAATAACATAGTCATCAAGAACTGTTATAATTTCCTGTGGCGTAGGAACACCATCACGCACCTTAACCCCAGAAGACTTATTTTCTTCCCGAATAATATCCATGCAAAGCTCTACACATTCATCACAGATAAATACAGTAGGCCCCGCAATGAGCTTACGCACCTCATGCTGACTCTTGCCGCAGAACGAGCAATAGAGAGTATTTTTTGATTCGTTCCCGCTATTGCTAATTTTGCTCATTTTTCTTTCCTTTCACCACAATATATGAACACTTTGCCTTTTCAAAGGAAGCCTTTCATCATGAAAACTAAAAGACATATAGAAAACCATGCATGTCTCAATACTTTTAGGTGTTTCTCTTATTTTGCGATATTTTTTATAAAACTCTTGATTTAAAGTAGCTGTTTTTTCTATAAAAATTCTTAATCTTTTTCTTCTTTTTCAGTTTCTGCACGGTATTGTATAACATCATCAACTAAGCCAAACGCTTTGGCTTCTTCTGCTGTCATAAAATGATCGCGATCGAGAGTTCTCTCTATAACCTCATAATCTTGACTCGTATGTTGAACATAAATTTCATTTAAACGCCGTTTCATCTTTATAATATCTTGCGCATGTCGCTCAATATCTGAAGCTTGACCTTGAAAACCACCAGATGGTTGATGCACCATAATACGTGCGTTTGGCAATGTAAAACGATGACCTTTTGCTCCAGCCGTTAATAATAAAGACCCCATAGATGCCGCTTGCCCCATGCAAAGCGTAGAAACAGGAGGGCGAATAAACTGCATAGTATCATAAATAGCCATACCAGATGTTACGACACCACCTGGAGAATTAATATAAAGACTAATTTCTTTTTTAGGATTTTCCGCTTCCAAAAAAAGCAATTGTGCACAAACAAGCATTGCCATACCATCTTCAACAGGTCCATTAATAAAAATAATCCGTTCCTTTAAAAGACGGGAAAAAATATCATAGGCCCGTTCACCACGATTTGTTTGTTCAATAACCATAGGAACAAGGCTTAATGCTGTTTTCATTGGATCACTCATATTTTTACTTTCCGTTCATATAACAACCGCTCTTTACACATTCAATGTTTTTGTCCATATGTTAACATTACTCTCTTGTGCAAGCTACAATCAAGAGATTGTATAAGATAGATTAAAATCTCAATAGTTAAAATAGCAATAATAACTCTACCTAAACAAATGATGAACATCCGGAATGCGAGATACCGCCCAATGGTAAAAACTTCCTTCCTGAGGTCTTTTCGTGGTCTTTGTCTTTCTGTGAATATGAAAGCCTATCAAGCGTGAATCTGTAAGCGGCTTTACGCCAAAAGCTGGTTCAAAAATACGTTCAGTTTTTCGCCCAGTCCAATAATAAAAAGTTTCCTTTTCCTTTGCTTCATGAAAAAAACCATATCGTTTTGCTAATCGTGAAATACCATCATTGCCAAATATTGTAACGCCAAGATTTCCCGGTAAAATCGGCATTTTTTTCCTCTTTAACCAGAACGGTCTCCAAACACGACGCTTAAACCCAAGCCAATGAGGAATAATTTCTGTGCCAGCCCAATAATCCTCAAATATTTTTATAATAGGGTTATTGGGCGGAAAATAAAGTGCAGAAACGCCTACTCTTGTATTATTTTCTCTTGCCAACCAAACCTTATCCGCATCTGGATGAAATTGTTTAACAAGGTAAACATCTGTATCTAACCAAACACCTTGTTGATATTTCATCAGCATAACACGAAAAAAATCCGAGAACTGAACAATTGTACACCCTAATTTATCATCAGAAAAATCGGGATCAAGGCGATAAATTGCTGAGCGTGGTAAAATTGATTCGGCTTCATGCAGCTCAACACCAGCAGGGAGATTATCTATTTTTTATCATAACTAAAAAGCTTAACGCGCTGTCCAGTTTTAACCATTGAAGACAAACAAAGCCTATCCACCAATCTTAATTGTCCACTATACCAAAAAGTACAAATATCCATAGATAATATATCAAAAATATTCTAAACTTACGCGAAAGAGTTGTTCAACATCACGAACCCTATCAGCAAGAGCAAAAATCACTATTCTATCACCAGACAAAATACGCGTATCTGCCGAAAGCTGTATTATTGTCTTATTGCGATAAATTGCACCAATTCTCAAACCATCTGATAAATTGAGCTCTGATAATGACTTACCAACCAATGAAGATGTTTGCATCACTTCAGCTTCAATAATTTCTGCTCGGCCATTAAAAACTGAATGAACAGAACGAATACGCCCACGGCGCATTTGTTGCAAAATTCTCGATATTGTAACACTATGGGGATTAAGATATGCATCCACACCAACAGCACGACTAAATTCTTGATAGGCAACATTATTAATCAATACCATATTGGCTTTGCAGCCCAATCTTTTAGCAATAATAGCGCTTAAGAGATTAACCTGATCTTGATTGGTCAATGTAATCATTAAATCGGACTGATCAATTCCCGCATCTTGAAGAATCACTGGATCTAACACGTTACCGTATAAAACTGTTGTTTTTTCAAGCTGATCAGCAATTGTGAGGGCTCTTTCTCTATGCGCTTCTATGATCTTCAATTTTAATTTATGGAAACGCTTTTCAATAGCCTGTGCAACATAAAGGCCAATGTGGCCACCCCCTGCAATAATCATGCGGTGGGCATCTTGTTCTTTATGACCAAAAAGCCCAACAGCACGACGCATCTGTTCACGAGAAACAACAAGATAGGTTATATCACCAACGCGTAGTTGCGTTTCTGAATGTGCAACCAATAATTCCGCGCCACGTTTAATAGCAGTAACCGTCGTATGAAGATCTGGAAAAAGCTCTGTTAATTGACGCAAAGGTGTATTAATAACGGGACAATCTTCCATGCATTCCAAAGCTAGTGCCACAATATCATCATTACAAAAATAAAGAACATCTATTGCACCAGGTAAAGCAATACGGCGCAAAACCATTTCCCCAACTTCAACTTCTGGCGAAATAACCACATCAATGGGAATATTCTCTCTGGAAAAAAGCGTCTTATAACGTGGTTCTAAATAAGATTGTGAGCGAATACGAGCAATTTTTGTGGGCACATTAAATAATGAATGTGCTACTTGGCAAGCTACCATATTAACTTCATCAAACAAAGTGACAGCAATCAACATATCAGCTTTGTCTGCATCTGCAGCCAAAAGAACTTCAGGCCGTGAACCGTGACCAACAAAACCTCTCACATCCAATGTATCGCGAATCTTTTCAATTAATCTCGTTTCAATATCAATAACAGTAACATCGTGATTTTCAGCAGCAAGACGCTCTGCTATCCCATAACCAACCTGTCCTGCTCCACAAATAATAATACGCATCGCTTTAAGAAACTCCAAGCGCTTTAAGTTTACGGTGCAAAGCTGAACGCTCCATGCCTATAAATTCAGCAGTACGTGATATATTTCCACCCAAACGCCCAATCTGCGCCACTAAATATCTCTTTTCAAATAATTCTCGAGCTTCACGTAACGGCAAATCCATTATACTTTCATCTGAATCCATTTGAAGACGTGGCAAAGAATCACTTACTTCACTGGGAAGAAAGTCCGCTGTTATAGGACCATCACCATCCCGCACAAGAATAAGAAGACGCTCAATATTATTACGTAATTGCCGCACATTACCCGGCCAAGCGTGCGTTTGCAAAATAGCAATCACATCATCACTGATTGCACGCGGTTTAATCCCAACCTGCTGTGATATTGTTTTTACAAAATGATGTACAAGTTCTGGAATATCTTCACGACGCGCTGAAAGGGGCGGAACAACAATAGGAACAACGGAAAGACGGTGAAAAAGATCCTCCCTAAAGCGCCCATCAGAAATGAGGTTTTCAAGATTTTGCGCTGTCGAAGAAATGATACGGACATCCACCTTAACACGTTTTGTGCCGCCAATTCTCTCAAATGTTTGCCCCGTTAAAACCCGAAGAATCTTCCCTTGAGTCTCACGCGGCATATCAGCAATTTCATCAAGATATAAGATACCGCCATGAGCTTCCTCTAAGGCACCAATTTTACGCTCTCTTCCCTCCATTTCGCTGCCAAACAGCTCTATTTCCATTCTTTCCGGAGTAATCGTTGCAGCATTTATTGTAACAAATGGCCCATTCGAACGCGTTGAGAGCGCATGAATAGCTCGTGCAACAGTCTCTTTTCCTGCCCCTGAAGGACCTGTTATCATGATGCGACTATTGGTTGGTGCTACTTTTTCTATGATTTGACGCAAATTTTTTATAACTGTCGATTTTCCGAGCAACTCTAATGTCTCGTTCGAACGCTTTCGCAATTCTAAAAGCTCACGTTTTAAATTTGAATTTTCAAGTGTTCTCTCTGCAACCAATACAAGTCTATCAGCTTTAAAAGGTTTTTCAATGAAATCATATGCCCCTCGCTTTATAGCGGAAACAGCCGTCTCAATATTACCATGACCAGAGATCATAACGACCGGAAGAGCCGGATATTGTGTTTTAATTTCATCAAGCAGTGCTAAACCATCGAGACGACTACCCTGTAGCCAAATATCCAAAAAAATGAGCTTTGGAATACGCTCACTAATTTGAGCCAATGCTTCATCAGAGTTACAAGCAACACGCGTTTCATAACCTTCATCATCTAAAATACCAGCAACAAGCTCACGAATATCTGCTTCATCATCAACAATCAAGATATCTGATACCATACTATTCCCCTATCTTATGATTTATGGCTTGTATAATATTACCCTGCTTACCCCCATCCGCTGGAAATATCAAACGGATCATCGCACCACGACCTTCATAAAAACTCTCCGGTGCATCATGAAGCTCCATGAAACCACCGTGATCTTCAATAACTTTGCGCACAATAGCTAACCCCAGCCCTGTTCCTTTTTCCCGCGTTGTTATATAGGGTTCTAATAACTTTTGTCTTTGCTCTTTAGGAAGTCCTTTCCCGTTATCAACAACATCCACAACCACCCATTCTTCCTGACGATAAGAACGGATAAGAATATGACCGTGAATATTTTCCTCTCGCATAACTGAATCTATGGATTCGCTCGCGTTTTTGATAACATTGCAAAAAGCCTGTACAATGAGACGGTTATCAAATGCACCCATAAGTGGTAGAGTTCCTAAATCTTGCTCAAAATGAATATCATGTCGCGTCACCTCTATCAAGAAACATGCTTCGCGCAACAATTCTCGTATATCTAAAATATGCATTTTGGGTTTGGGCATACGTGCAAAAGAGGAAAACTCATCAACCATACGCCCAATATCTCCAACCTGCCGAATAATTGTGTCAATACACCGCTCAAAGACCTCTCTATCTTGTGTAATAGCTTTGTTATAACGTTTACGAATGCGTTCAGCGGATAACTGAATAGGTGTAAGAGGATTTTTAATTTCGTGTGCAATACGCCGCGCAATATCCGCCCACGCCGCTGTACGTTGCGCTGCAACAAGGTCTGTAATATCATCAATTGTTAGAACCCAAGATTGCCCTTGTCCATCATCCTCCTCCATCGTAACTTGGACATTACAGACACGCTCTTTTCCTGCAACGTTTAAAGTGACCTGCTCACGATGGTTTTTACGATCCAATGAACGCACAAACTGAAAAACCTGCCAAATTTCAGCGCTTAAAGATAAAAGACTTTTTCCAACAACGCGCTCTGAGCGAATATCAAACATCGCTTCAATAGACCGATTGATAATGGTGATATCACCATTATCATCTATACCTGCTACTCCCGCTGTTACACCCGATAACACAGCTTCAGAAAAACGCCGTCTTTCATCAATTTGATCACGCACTGCAATCAATTCATTACGCCGACTTTTCAATTCACTGACCATGTAATTAAAAGTTTTGGATAATTGCCCAATATCTCCATCTTTTGCTCGTACTGGCACGAAAATTTCCATATTTCCAGAAGCAACATCATCGGCAGCACTAATGAGAAGACGAATAGGACGTACTAAGCGATCAGCAACAGCAATAGCAGCCCAAATGGCTGATAAGAATAAACTAAAAAAAAGACACAAATAAAGCATACCAAATGCAATCTGTGTCAGCAGGCGATTCTCATTTAAATCACGATAACGATCTGTATTAACTTCTGTCAAACGCAAAGCAGATAAAACACCTTTATCAACGTCACGCACCAAATATAAAAATGTGTTTGGAATATTGGTAAATTTTAAAATAATACCAAAATAATCATGAACGCCTGGTTGAAAAGAAAAAGGTCTCGCACTGGTTGCACGTTCAATAAGATGAGAAGGAGGAATTGGCAGTTTATCTTCATCACCAAGAGCACTCGATACAAAAATAGCTCCACTAGAACTTAACAAAAATGCACCACGCAAATTGCGTCCTAGAGCATGACGCGTCAATTGCATCCTATATTCAGCTGGATTACGTTCTAAGAGTTTTTTGTTATCAAGTGCAAATGCCATCGCGTAGGATAAATTTTTTAAATTTTGGAGCATTTCATCTGCATAAGCATTTGCTAAATCAATAGAAGAGCCCACAATTTGCCGCGTTGTTGTATCAAACCATCGATCAAGTCCCAAATTTAGTGCTGGACCCGATACAAGAGCTACAGCAACAGCTGGCATTGTCGCAACAAGTGCAAACAATGAAATAAGGCGCACATGAAGACGCGATCCTGCACGCCTTGAACGCCAAGCACGAATGATCGGTATCATCTCATAAAAAACGATGACAATAAGCCCTAAAACCCAAAAACTATTAATTCCTATAAGAATAAGGGTTACTGTTCTACTGGGAACAACAGGAGTTAATCCAATAAGAATAATAAATGAAACAGAGGCCGTAAGTAAAGCCAATACAATAATTGTAATCCCTAAAAAAATATATACCTTACTTAAACGATACAACTCATCGTTATAAGTATTTTTATCTATGTCTTGAAGATTCGTCACAGATGTTATATTCGTCATGAGCTTACATACCCTTATCCCATTATTCTCATATAACCTTTTGTAGCAAAAATTGACAATACTAATACTACATTTAAAATAGGCAAATATAGTCAACGAGAAAAAACTTCTACATTTTGCAAAATATCTTTAAAATAGACTGTGTTCGACGATACTTTACGAAGGAAATGAGATGCGATTAACAAAACAAACAAATTATGCTCTTCGAATGCTTATGTATTGTGCAGATAATCAGGGAACTCTCAGTCGTGTTCCAGAAATTGCTAAAGCATATGCCGTTTCAGAGCTTTTTTTATTTAAAATCCTTCAGCTGCTTGTTCAAGCAGGTTTTATACAAACAGTGCGTGGACGCAATGGTGGAGTTAGATTGGCTAAACCCGCAGCAGAAATTTCAGTTGCGGATGTTGTGAAAGTAACAGAAGACAACTTTTCCCTCGCAGAATGTTTCGATACTGCAGAACCAACTTGCCCCTTGTTTGATTTTTGTGGTTTAAATACCGCACTTCAAAAAGCATTAAATGCTTTTTTTGAGGTGTTATCCGTGATATCCCTTGCTGATCTACAACAACCATCCTTTCAAAATCATTTTAAAATTAATGACAAAAAAGCAAACTAAGATTATAATACAAGGAGATTAAGTATTTCTATTGCAGCAATAATATTAGCCGCTGGACGGGGTGAAAGAGCAGGATCTCCCCATAAAATTCCAAAACAATATCGGCTTCTAGGACAAAAGCCAATTATTTATCATACCGTGCATTGTTTTTTGCAGCATCCAGCTATCACAACAATTATTCTTGTTATTCATCCAGAAGATCGTCAAATCTGTGAACAAGCTATTGACGATTTTAAAGAGCGCCTTATTATCGTTGAAGGAGGCAATACACGTCAAATCTCTACCTTATATGGACTTCAGGCACTCAAAAAATTTGCCCCCCAATATGTGCATATTCATGATGGTGCACGCCCTTTTATCGAAAACAAGCTTCTTAATAACATTCACAACACTATCACGCCTCAAGAAGGTGTTCTTCCTGTTCTGCCCATCTCTGATACCCTTAAACGTATAAATAATCAGCATGTTTTAGAAACAATTCCCCGTACCCATCTTTATAGTGCACAAACTCCACAGTGTTTTCCCTTTGAACATATCTTAGCGGCCCATAAACAAGCAAAACAAGCTTGCAAACAAGAATTCACTGACGATTCTGCAATTGCCGAATGGTTTGGAATTCCTATGCGTACCGTTCCTGGAGATCCTAACAACATAAAAATTACATGGCATGAAGATTTTAATACTGCACATTTATATCTCCAAAAGAAAATGCAAATATTTCCTGATATTCGTACCGGCAATGGTTATGATGTTCACTCTTTTGAGGATGGTGATTTTCTTATATTATGTGGTATAAAAATCCCTTTTCATAAAAAATTAAATGGACACTCCGATGCGGATGTTGCTCTTCATGCATTAACAGATGCCCTTCTTGCAACTCAAGGTGCTGGAGATATCGGTACACATTTTCCTCCCTCTGATCCTCAATGGAAAAATGTATCATCAGAAATTTTTCTCCGTCATGCTCTTGATATTATAAAACAAGCAGGTGGTCGTATCGCCAATGTTGATATCACAATTATCGCTGAAAATCCTAAAATTAGTCCATATCGTCATGCCATGACAGAAAATCTTATAACAATACTTGCAATAACACCTGATCGTATCTCTATCAAAGCAACAACAAATGAAAAGCTTGGATTTATTGGTCGTGGTGAGGGAATTGCTGCTCTTGCAACAGCGAGCGTTCTTTATTCAGGAGAAATTCCCCAATGACATATCTTTGTGAAAAACAAGCACATGAAGTTCTTAATACCTTTCGCCAAAAAGGTTTGCTGTTAACAACTGTAGAGTCTTGTACAGGGGGACTCATTGCTGCATGCCTCACAAATATAGCAGGATCGTCAGATGTTCTCGATTGTGGATTTGTTGTTTATTCAAATGAATCTAAAACACGCCTTGTTGGCGTTTGTGCTGAACTTATAAAAACCTATGGTGCCGTTTCAAAAGAAGTTGCTCTTGCAATGGCTGAGGGTGGATTAAAACATTCACAAGCTGACATTGCAGTTTCTGTAACAGGAATTGCTGGTCCAGGAGGTGCAAGTCTTGATAAACCTGTAGGACTTGTGCATTGCGCAGTAGCTTATAAAAACCACTCCCCCCTGCACAAAGAAATGCACTTTGCTCATCTTAATCGCAATGCTATCCGCCATGCAACTGTTGAAAATGCTTTTAAAATGATTCTGGAATTGCTTCACTGAATTCCCCATACTAATTTCAAAATTCTTTATTCCCCATCGAGTCTATAATCGTCAACATCTTGAAAAAATTTTATTGTATCACAACTTGAAAATGAACGATCTGACTAGCCTAAAATTATCTCACTTTAGTCCTGTGTAGGTTGAATTAATCAAATTTATTCACTTACACGCCACAAGAGAAAAAACTGTATAAATAAAATGATTAATGAAAGGGAAACTTGTACCTCTCTCTCAAGTGCTAAGAGCTGGTACAACATCTTGAGAGATGGCAAATAAATGATACAGGAGAACTTCTTCATAAGTGTACAGATGTAGATTTTATATACTTTTACGAGAATCTATACTATTTATTATGAGCACTATTATGAAATGGGTATGACGCAAGCATGTTCTATTTGGGCGTTTTGTTTAACGAGTGTGCATCCATTAAAAAAGAGAGAAACAAAAGCATGAAACTGTGCATCATCTTCATCATTTAAAATGATATTCCCTCAATATGCTTTTGAAAGCTGAATTAAAAACAAATAGTAAAGATGGAAACCGGTTTTCACCTTCACGCTGTTTAAGCAATACGTATTGTTAAAAAATAACAGAATAGACTATGTTACCGTAGAGCCATAAATCTGATGCGCACGCTTCTCAAAAGCCTCGGTAAATTTACGAAACGCAATATCAAACATTGAGCCCATCACTAATCCAAGCGTTTTACTTTTAAATTCATAATCAATAAAAAACTCTACATTACATGCATTGGTATTTTCAATATCATGAAAGGCCCAACGATTTTCAAGATATTTGAATGGACCATCAATATATTTAACTTCTATAAGACTTTTTTCCGGCTGAAGAAATACTTGAGTCGTAAAAGTTTCACGAATAATCTTATAGCCAACGGTCATATCCGCAAGAAGCAATATTTTTTTTCCATATTCTTTTCGAGAACGTATTATTAAAGACTCACACATTGGTAAAAATTCAGGATAACGCTCAATATCTGAAACCAGATCAAACATTTCACTGGCACTATGGGTGATCTGCCGATGTATTGTAAAAATCGGCATAATTATCTCTGTAAGGAAAATTTTTCATCACGCGCTTTTTGCAAAATGGCAAAATCATCTCCAGCATGATGAGATGAACGCGTTAGAGGATTGGAGGCCATATGTAAAAATCCTTTTACTTTACCAATCTTGGCAAAAGACTCAAATTCTTCAGGAGGCACAAAACGAACAACTGGATGATGTTTTCGTGTAGGCTGCAAATATTGTCCAATTGTCATAAAGTCAACATCAGCAGCGCGCAAATCATCCATCAATTGCAAAACTTCATTTCGCTCCTCCCCAAGGCCAACCATAATTCCCGATTTTGTAAAAATTGTTGGATCAAGTTCTTTAACACGTTGTAATAAACGAATTGAATGAAAATAACGTGCCCCTGGACGGACCTTCAAATATTTAGAAGGAACTGTTTCTAAGTTATGATTAAAAACATCAGGCTTAGCAGCAACAACAACTTCTAAAGCGCCATCCTTATGACGAAAATCAGGTGTAAGAACTTCAATTGTTGTTTTAGGAGTTTTTTGACGAATCGCATAAATAACTTTTGCAAAATGCTCAGCACCACCATCAGCAAGATCATCACGATCAACAGATGTAATGACAACATGTTTTAATTCCATCCGTGCAACAGCATCAGCGACACGTTCTGGCTCATTATCATCAACGGCAAGTGGAATACCTGTTGCAACGTTACAAAAAGCACAAGCACGCGTACATATTTCACCTAAAATCATAAAGCTAGCATGCCTCTGGCTCCAACATTCGCCAATATTAGGACAACCAGCTTCTTCACATACAGTCACTAACTTATGCGTACGTACAATACTATGTGTTTCCTTATAAATTGGTGATGTTGGCGCTTTTACACGAATCCAATCTGGCTTTTTTTGAACGCTTGTATCAGGACGATGTGCCTTTTCAGGATGACGCAATCGTCTATTTGCAACTCTATCAACAACCGTAACCATTTAAGCCTTTGCCTTATAAATACGAAGTAACAATCAAAAATATAAAATTTTTCATACAATCCAGTCATCAAGCGTTTAAAACTTGACCATAAGCATCTAATACACTTTCTTTCATCATTTCCGATAAGGTCGGATGTGGAAAGACAGTATGCATTAATTCTTCTTCTGTTGTTTCAAGATTCATAGCAATAACAAAACCCTGTATCAATTCTGTTACCTCAGCCCCTACCATATGGGCCCCGAGAAGCTGTCCTGTTTTTTTATCAAAAATCGTTTTTACTAACCCCTGATCTTCACCCAAAGCAATCGCCTTACCATTCGCAGCAAAAGAATAACGACCAATACGTATATCATAACCTGCTTCTTTTGCTGCCGCTTCTGAAAGCCCTACAGAGGCAACCTGTGGTGTACAATATGTACACCCTGGAATTTTTCTTTTATCAAGTGGATGAGCGCTTTTCAAACCTGCAAGATGCTCAATACATATCACACCTTCTTCTTCTGCTTTATGGGCCAACATAGGAGGACCTGCTACATCACCAATA
This sequence comes from Bartonella sp. AP57NXGY, assembly GCF_042195805.1. Classification (NCBI taxonomy): domain Bacteria; kingdom Pseudomonadati; phylum Pseudomonadota; class Alphaproteobacteria; order Hyphomicrobiales; family Bartonellaceae; genus Bartonella; species Bartonella sp. AP57NXGY. Next base: position 16,963 of record NZ_JBHIOZ010000021.1, read on the forward strand.
GCATAAATGCCTTCCACCCCCGTCCAACTCCATTCATCAGTTACAATGCAGCCGCGATCGGTTTTTATTCCCAAAGCTTCTAAACCAAGATTCTCAATATTACCTTGCACCCCAACAGCGGAAATCAACCGGTCAACAGTCATTGACTCTATTTTACCTTGAACATCAATATGTACACTTACAGAATCGGAAGATTTTTCAACCTTTGTTACTTTTGCTTGACGAAGAATGCGTAAACCTTTTTTCTCTAACTGTTTACGAGCAAACGTTGAAATTTCAATATCTTCAGCAGGCATGATATGGGGCATCATTTCAACAACAGTTACTGTCGCCCCCATATCATGATAAAAAGAAGCAAATTCAATGCCAATAGCCCCAGACCCTATAACCAAAAGCGATTTTGGCATTGCTGGCGGTATCATAGCTTCAAAATAAGTCCAAATGAGTTTTCCATCTGGCTCAATACCAGGAAGGACACGAGGATGTGCGCCCGTTGCAATAATGATATGCTTTGCTTGATAAGTTCCCTCCCCTAACGTCCCTTTAGGGACTGGATTTTGCGGTTGCATAATCGGTTTGGAGGATGAAAAAACCATAATTTCCGCAGGAAGGCTTCCCTTTGCTTCTTTAGTAAGCTTTGCTTCACCCCAGATAATATCAATTTTGTTTTTTTTCATTAAAAAACCAACACCAGCATTTAAACGTGCTGAAACACCCCGTGAACGTGCCACAACATCTTTGATGTTTGCCTCAATTGAACCATTAATTTTTAATCCATAATTTGTCGCATGTTCAGCAAAATGTTTCATTTCCGCTGAACGTAGAAGGGCCTTTGTTGGAATACATCCCCAATTTAAACAGATCCCTCCCAAATGTTCACGTTCAACAATCGCAGTCTTAAAGCCACATTGTGCTGCACGAATTGCGGTTACATATCCGCCTGGACCTGATCCAATCACAATTACATCATAAAGATTTGCCACAGTAATTCCTCCATGGATATATATATAAAATGGATATGCATTTTTTGAACTTAAGACTGTAAAACAATATGAGAGAATTATCTTATGTCTTTGCTTTAAGCTTCACGTAAATGCTTTACCCAAACCAGAAATAGCAATACCTCTGCTCTTCAAACTCTTTAAATTTGTTTCTATTCTCTTAAATACACTCTCTCACAATTTACGTGAAGAACTGTTAAACAGTTCAAACCAACATTGCTAATGGATTTTCAATCATCTTCTTAAAAGTCCGCGCGAGCTCTGCTGCTAAAGCACCATCGACAGCACGATGATCCGCAGAAAGCGTAACTGACATAACTGTCGCAACAACTAATGCACCATTTTTAACAACGGCGCGTTGCTCCCCTGCACCAATCGCAAAAATCGTCGCATGCGGTGGATTAAGAATAGCCGAAAAACTTTTTATACCATACATCCCCATATTTGATACAGCTGTTGTTCCACCCTGATATTCTTCCATTTTTAACTTGCCCTCGCGCGCACGCTTTGCAAAATCCTTCATCTCTTTGGAAATAAGTGATAACGGCTTTTTCTCTGCATGGCGAATAATCGGTGTAATTAATCCATTGGGAATAGAAACAGCAACCCCAACATCACAATGTTTATGATGAAGCATCCCGCCTTCAAGCCAAGAAACATTCGCATCAGGAACCGTTTTCAAAGAAAGTGCAACAGCTTTGATCACCATATCATTAACAGAAAGCTTATAAGTAGGCTGAGTTTCTTCCTGCCCCTTAACCATTGGAGCAGCAGCATTTAGTTGTGTACGCAGTGCTAATAGCGCATCAAGTTCACAATCTACCGTTACATAGAAATGTGGGACTCTCTGTTTTGATTCCACCAAACGTGTCGCGATTGTTTTACGCATATTATTATGGGGAGCGAAGCTATATTCATCCTCTTTGAAGAGTTTCAATATCTGTTTGTCCGAAGCACCTGTAGCTATTAGCTCCCCTATCGATGATGAATAAGACACTTTAGACATATCGCTGCTCACAGCTTTTTCTACATCGCGCTTAATAATGCGCCCATGCGGACCACTTCCAGAAATAAGGGATAAATCAAGACCTGCCTGAGATGCTAATCGCCGCGCTAAGGGAGAGGCAAAAAGACGAGCTTCCTTTTTATCTTGCTGTATTAATTGCCCAGTTGATGATTCATGAGACATTTTTATTCCCTTTGAGTCCGTCTGTTTCAGAGAATCTGTCTGTTTGATGCCCTCTGGTTTTTGTCTTGTAGAAGAAGAGATTTCTTCTGCAACTTTTGCAGCTTCAGCTAAATCTTCACCTTCTTCTGCTAAAACAACAATTAAAGCATTTACTTTAACGCCTTGTGTTCCAGCAGGAACAACAATTTTAGCAACCCTACCTTCATCAACGGCTTCGACTTCCATTGTCGCTTTATCCGTCTCAATTTCAGCAATAACATCACCAGAGGAAACCTTATCTCCCTCCTTAATATTCCATTTTGTTAAATTTCCCTCTTCCATCGTAGGGGAAAGCGCTGGCATTGTAATTTTAATGGGCATTATGCTTTCCTCCGTTATGCTCTGTATGTCACAGCCTGAACTGCCTCAATAATTTCAGCAGTATTAGGCAAAGCCAACTTCTCAAGATTAGCGGCATAAGGCATCGGAACATCTTTGCCAGAAATCGTAGCAATTGGCGCATCAAGATAGTCAAAAGCCTGCTGCATAACACGCGTTGCTATTTCAGTTCCCACGGATGACTGAGGAAATCCCTCTTCAATTGTTACCAAACGACCTGTTTTTTTAACTGACGAAAGAATTGTTGGAAGATCCATAGGGCGAATGGTTCGTAAATCAATCAATTCAACATCAATACCAAGTTTTTCAATTTCTGGTAACGCTTGAACAGCATAATGCATCCCAATTCCACATGCAACAATCGTCACATCTTGTCCAGACTTATGAATACGCGCCTTACCAATAGGCAAAAGAAAGTCATCCAGTTGAGGAACATCAAATTGATGCCCATACAAAATCTCATTTTCAAGGAAAATAACAGGATTATCATCACGAATAGCAGCTTTCAGCAAACCTTTTGCATCTGCAGCACTATAAGGCATGACAACTTTCAGACCTGGTACATGACTATACCATGCAGCATAGCATTGAGAATGTTGAGCACCAACACGGGCAGCCGCACCATTGGGACCTCGGAAAACCATAGGAGCGGTCATTTGTCCACCAGACATATAACGTGTTTTGGCTGCTGAGTTAATAATTTGGTCCATCGCCTGCATCGCAAAATTAAAGGTCATAAACTCGACAATAGGACGTAACCCACCAAAAGCAGCCCCAACAGCCAGCCCAGCAAAGCCGTGCTCTGTAATTGGGGTATCAATAACTCGGCGTTCCCCGAACTCTTCCAACAAACCCTGACTAACCTTATAGGCACCTTGATATTGCGCGACTTCTTCCCCCATAAGAAAAACTGTTTCATCACGCCGCATTTCTTCAGCCAAAGCCTGATTAAGCGCTTCACGAACTGTCATTGTAACCATTTGTGTTCCCGCTGGAATATCAAAATTAAGAGATGTATCAAAAGTAGGAGCAGCCTGCGGAACTGACAAAGGTAGAGAAAGAGCAGATTCCTTAGGTTTTTGTGCTGTATCAGTAGGTTGCGAAATATCCTCAGCACGCTCACCTTCTTCTAACAAAATTGCAATAACAGTGTTAACCCTTACGCCTTCTGAACCTTCAGGCACAAAAATTTTACCAAGAGTACCTTCATCAACGGCCTCTACTTCCATTGTAGCCTTATCCGTTTCAATTTCAGCAATAACATCGCCAGAGCTAACCTTATCACCTTCTTTCTTGAGCCATTTAGACAGTTTACCTTCTTCCATAGTTGGTGAAAGCGCCGGCATCAAAATATCAATAGACATACTTGCTTCCCTCGCATCAAACTAAAATATCAGTATAGAGCTCAGAAGCATCTGGCTCTTGATCACTTTGTGCAAAATCTACCGCATCAGCAACAATTGCACGGACCTCTTTCTCAACAGATTTTAAATCGTCTTCGCTCGCCCAATTTTTTTTAAGAATCCGACTTTTTACTTGATCAATCGGATCGTGCTCCTCTTTTATTTTTTGGACTTCTTCCTTGGAACGATATTTTGCTGGATCAGACATGGAATGACCACGATAGCGATAGGTCTGCATATCAAGAATGATCGGTCCTTTACCTGAGCGTGCCCAAGAAATTGCTTCATCAGCAGCTCCTTTTACTGATCGAACATCCATACCGTCAACAACAATACCTGGAATTTCAAAAGAAAGACCGCGTCGGGAAAAATCAGTTTCTGCAGATGCACGTGAAACTGATGTTCCCATAGCATACTGATTGTTTTCAATAATATAAACAACGGGAAGCTTCCAAAGTGAAGCCATATTAAAACTCTCGTAAACCTGCCCCTGATTTGCAGCACCATCACCAAAATAAACCAATGTCACATTATCTTTACCAAGATATTGATTCGAAAATGCCAAACCTGAACCAATGGGAACCTGCGCACCAACAATACCATGTCCTCCATAAAAGTTCTTTTCTTTAGAGAACATATGCATCGAGCCACCTTTCCCTTTGGAAAAGCCACCTTGGCGCCCCGTTAATTCTGCCATGACACCACGCGGACTCATCCCAACCGCTAACATATGTCCATGATCACGGTAAGACGTAATAACCTGATCACCTTCTTTTGCCGCTTTCAATGTTCCTATAACAACGGCTTCCTGACCAATATAAAGGTGACAAAATCCCCCAATAAGCCCCATACCATAAAGTTGTCCTGCTTTTTCTTCAAAACGGCGAATTAAAAGCATTTCACGATAAGCATCAATTTCTTCTTCTTTTGTAAAATCTGCTATTGGTGCTTTCTTTGTGGTGCTTGATAATGCAGTGCGCGCCGCCGACGCAGAATTTTTTTTAAGTCGTTCTGCCATATTAAACTCCCTTTTATGATTATTTAGGAATAACCTTTACGAACAAAAGTTACAAGCCTTATCAATCGGCTTAAACAATATCATTGCTGATTGTTGTTTAAATTAAGCGATTTTTCATTTACCTTTGGTATCATTTCAAGGTATTAAGATCGTCAATTCATTTGGCTTAGAAAAGTTCAAATTCTTTCGGACATACTCATCCAACATATCTTTTTCTATATGCCCATTGCGTAAAAGAGAAATACGCTTTTCCATGAATATCCGCTCAGCTTCTATTTTATGAAGCTCCTTTTCTAATTCGCTAATATGCTGATTAACTTCACTGCGTGAATACAATCCATACTCACCATGATAAATGTGATAACTGAAATAGCTTAAGACTCCCACCGTCATAAGAGGTAGTACAAAGCGTACTTTGATTGATCGACGTTTCTGCTTTGTCCACATAAAATAGCACAGTCTTTACAGCACAAATTT
>NZ_JBHIOZ010000022.1:0-12008 GCF_042195805.1 Bartonella sp. AP57NXGY
GCCTTTTATCAGTTACTCTGTAAAACACAAAACATAACACGACTGGCTTTGCGTTTGCTTATCCTGACAGGCGTTCGTACTAATCCTTTGCGTCATATTCGTGAAGATCAGATTGAAGATGATAACTGGACAATTCCTGCTGAGAATATCCAATCTTTAGCGGTCTGTTTAAAATAGAGATTGAGACTTTTAAGAGTTCTATGAATCGTTCTAGATTTTTTGTGTCCGATTGGAGTAAGAATATTGCATATATTTCGTAATCTCTGAAATAAGAAACCTCATTTTGGAAAAATATGAAATTGAAAGGGGCAATGCTAACGTTCATTTTTATTGTTATTTTTTAAGTTAATTTTACAGCTTTCAAAAGTATTTGGAATGCCTTTTACAGAATGGAGATGATGGTTTTAGTTCATGCTTTTTTTATCGCGTTTTTTAATGGGGGGAATGCTTCTCATGCAAAATAGAGTGCCCAAGACAAAATATGCTTATGTTGTACTGTCACGCTTTTTTTAAAAGGAATATTTTTCAATATTTGTGGCATCCATTTTATGACGGTGTTTTTGAATGTTCCAATGGTTTTGTAGAAGGGGGTAAATGGTAAAGTTTCGGTGTAGTGTATAAACGGCACTATGATCTTTACGCTTAATAAAAAAGCAAGCCTGCAGCCTTACACATCTTGCCAGATTCCAATGTTGGTATATCCTTTGGTGCTTGAGACAGTGTCTCGCTCTTTTTGTACAGTTTTTACCCACAGATCAGCTCCGCTTGTGATTGACAAGCAAGTGATTTGATTAATTCAACATGAGAGCAATTTGAAATGAGTAATCTTACCATATTCAAGATTCTAATTTAATATGAATAATGCTAGATTATGATGATTAATCAGTTTGTTATCTATGAAGAAAGAAAATGAGGAAGAGGAATTTGTCGAAAAGTTAGATTGTTTATAGATTGGCGCTGGTTAAGAAACTTTGTCCTTAAGGGCAGAGAGGATGTTAAAAAATAAAACCAGCTTTTCGCTGGTTTTATCGAAATATCATCATTATGATGAAAGAGTGTATTATGCAGCGTAGACAGCTTTACTGTTTTCATCTGTTTCTTCTCTCTCAGTTTTAAACTCGCGTTCCGGCTTGTTGGAGAGATGCATCTCTATGAGATTGATAGCTTCTGTTTCAGAAAGACTATTGATAACCGCAATTTCACGGGCCATTCTTTCAAGAGCAGCTGTATAAAGTTGGCGCTCAGAGTAAGATTGTTCAGGCTGTAGATTAGAGCGGAAAAGATCACGGACCACTTCGGCGATACAAATAAGATCTCCTGAGTTGATTTTAGCATCATATTCTTGTGCACGACGTGACCACATGGTCCGTTTAACGCGTGCTTTTCCACGTAAAACTTTTAAGGCACGTTCGACAGAATCACTAGCAGATAATTTACGCATTCCAACGGAAAGGGCTTTTGCAATGGGGACTTTGACATCCATCTTATCTTTCGCGAAATGAATGACAAAAAGTTTTAATTTATGTCCTGCAACTTCTTGATCTTCAATCGCTATAATTTGTCCTACTCCATGCGTAGGGTAGACGATATATTCAGAGGTTGCAAATTCTTTGGTCTTGGAAGACGTTCCATGTTGGGATGCCATATTTTAGTTTACTCCCTTATGATCAACAAATGTATCGGAAAACAGGTTATAAACCTGAGGGTTGAGTTTTCTTTAACCAAGTATATTGTACCAATTAAGTGAGCATAAAAGCCGAGTACTTTTAAATCAAAAAAAAATACACCGCTTTACTATAACAAGCAAAGAAAAATACTTAGAAAGATGATCATGTTAAAATAACACTAACATCAAAATTTAAAAGAATCAATCATTTCGCTTAAGGATTTTTTATTTTTACAAGAGAAGTCTTTCAATCGTTGAAGGAGGAGAGTGTACACTTTATCATTACTCTTCGCCACTTCCTGGATTTTCTGAAAAATACTTTTCTAATTTATTTGGAACACCATCCATTTCTTTTGCTTGAGGAAGAGGATCTTTTTTGGTGGTTAGATTAGGCCATTTGTTTGCATAATGAAGATTGAGTTCTAACCACTTTTCTAATCCTGGTTCTGTATCAGGTAAAATCGCTTCTGCTGGGCATTCTGGCACGCAAACACCACAATCGATGCATTCATCGGGGTGAATAACAAGCATATTTTCCCCTTCATAAAAACAATCAACTGGGCAGACTTCAACGCAATCCGTATATTTGCAGTGAATGCAGTTGTCGGTTACTACGTGGGTCAAGATCAAACTCCATTTGTTACTTTAATTCTCTTTAGAGGAAAGTGTGTGCGTGTTTTTATGATTGGTGAGTTGATCGCGTAGTACAGCTAGTTTCGCAAAAGGTGAATCAGGATTAAGGCGCTTTTCTTTTTGAAAGGGCTTATGATTTGCATGTTTCCCTTGGGATTTGTGGAACTTATGAGAGCGTTTTGCTTGTGATGGTGCTTCTTGAGGGGAATTTTCATTTTTGTATTCCGCTTTTTTTACAGCGTTCTTCGATTTATTTTGCCACTTATTTCCTAATTTATCACGTTTTTTTTGTGCATGGTGGGGAAATTGATGCTTATAATGCCATAACAAAATAACTTTATCTTCTTCTGTAGAGCGAGGGGATTTGGCAAAATTCCCAACAGGTTCAGCTGCTGGTAAACGATTGGTTTTATGGAGATGTTTTTCAATACCAGAGGATGAAGTGTTTGGGAATGAGGTATTTTTTTCTTCTCGTGTTGTTTCTAAATCGCTTACTGTTTGCCATTGACTTCCAACGCATTCTGCTGCAGGAACATCTTGCATTGCCCTATTGACAGGGGAAGAGGCTTGGTGTGCAAAGAGATTTTGTTCAAAAACAGTATTGCTTATGCTGTACGATTGATAACCAAGTCCTTTGAGGATTTCTTCCATATCGTTTCCATTGGCCCCAAGAATGGACATCATGGCTGGTGTAACAAAAAAACTTTTGCCATCATAGGCTCCATCGGGTTTAGGATCACTTCCTTGTTTCCAATGAAGTGCGGGACGGATGAGATTGGCAAGACGTTCTAAAATATCAATCCGTACAGCACGTTGTCCTAAGATTCGGTAGCCGGCTAATTGATAAAATTGGCGGTTATAGGTAGGGTCAACAATTAAAGAGGTTCGACCAGCAGATAATGCTGAAAAAACTTCACCCAAACCAGTTTGATCTTGTCCCGCATTTTGAAGATTCCACAGGAGAGTAATGGCTTGAACCGGAGCAGGTTTAAGCATTCCGGCAACATAGATATGAAAAGCGCCAAAACGCACGCCTAGACGCCGAAGAACGGCACGTGATTCTTGCGCAAGGTTTTTGACAATGTCTAAGACTTCGCGGCGTGGTAAAATCCCTAAAGAGTTAAAAAGTTGTAAAGCAAGACTGTTTGTTGAATCCGTTAAATTATCAGCATTGCGCAAATCAAACAGGGGTTTTAAAGTCGTTTCAAAATGAAAGGTGACAAAGCGTTCTAATCGTTTCACAACGTTATTGCGGGATTCTCCCGTGAGTTGTTCATCTGCTAAAACAATCAGTTTTGGTTTAAAAAAATCTTCTGTTGCTACAAGTTGTCCTACGGGTTGACCAATCCAGCGCACAATTCCATCAGAACTGAGGGTAAAATCTCCATTTGCAGAAGCACAAAAACGTGTCGCGCGTTTGGAAAAAGCAAGAATCAAATTCTCATTCTCTGTTGAAATTTGCTTCTCAGCTATTTGATCGGTACTGTTTTTGTTGGCATAAAAACGAAAACCTTCAAATTTACCCCTTCCGTGTTTTTCAATGAGAATATCATCTTGAAGAATCTCATTCTGTTGAACAATCTTGCTATCCATGATCATTTTCTTTCTCAGTGTGACACTGGTCAAAAGCTTTTTGCGACAATTTCATAATGGTGCTCTTTCTTTAACACGTTTGTTGCGTTTGCTTCAATCACTCTTGTCATTTTTTGCTGTTTCTTTGCGCCTTTAAAACTTGAATGATTCTTTTTTCATTCAGTTTTCATTCAGTTTGGATGCTTTATATTTGCAAATTACACTTATTAGTTGTATTGTAAAGCTAAAAGCATAAATAAATTCTTCAATTTAAAAGGAAACGGAACCGGTTATCAAAAAACGGCATTTCTTTTGCATGATCACTTTATTTTTTTGCTGTTTTGTCATGAAAAGTGAAGAGAAAGTTTTTTCAAATATTTCATAGGCTAAAAGGCATATTGTAAAGGCATTTTGCAGGTGAAATTGTGTCTTATGTCAAGAAGTTTTACCATGACAGTAAAAAAAACAATTGCGATTATAAAATTACACGTTAAAGTAGTGGTCACAGAAGTTAACAACTTTTGCGTTCTTTTTAAGCGAAGAACAATGATGTCGTTGCCAAATCAATTTTGATAATTTTAATCGCAAGGGGTTATTATGGGTAATCTTTCAAATGCTGTTTATAAAAGCAGCAAAAATTATAGCGATGCAGACAAAAGCTTAGGACGTAATATGATGCGTTCTGCTATGCAAGCACCTTATCTTGAACGACAAAAAGAGCATGATTTGGCTCTGCGGTGGAAAGACAAACGTGATGATGATGCCATGCATCAAATTGCAGCGGCTCATATGCGTTTAGTGATTGCTATTGCTAATCGCTTTAAACGTTTCAAAATGCCATTGGGGGATTTGGTACAAGAAGGGTATGTGGGACTATTGGAAGCAGCTGCACGTTTTGAACCTGATCGGGAAGTGCGTTTTTCAACATATGCAACGTGGTGGATCCGCGCTTCTATTCAAGATTATATTTTGCGAAATTGGTCAATCGTTCGAGGGGGAACGAGTTCTTCGCAAAAAGCACTTTTCTTTAATCTTCGGCGTTTGCGTGCAAAACTGATACAAGATGATAGTGCTTTGTCAAAACAGGATATTTTTCGCACAATCGCTGAAAAACTCGGTGTTTCCGTGCGCGATGTTGAAACGATGGATTTTCGTTTTTCCAGTTCTGATAATTCCTTGAGTGTTTCTGTTTCTGAGAACAGTGATAATCCCATTGCTAAGATGGATGTTTTGGTGGATGAGAGTCCTCTTCCTGATGCTTTAATTGAGCAAGTCATTGATGGTCAACGGCGTACACAATGGCTTTACGATGCGTTGCAAATTCTCAACGAACGGGAGTTGGAAATTATTCGCTTTCGTCGCTTAAATGAAGAGGGGGCGACTCTCGAAGTTTTAGGTGAAAAGTTAGGAATCTCGAAAGAGCGCGTGCGTCAAATTGAAGCTAGGGCTTTGCAAAAATTGCGCTCTGCTCTCCTTACGGTTCATTCAGAAGACGCTTACGATATATAAGCAGTGAAAGGCTTTGGGGGGGGAAGAGAATGTATTAAGTGGGGGCATATGAGAATATGATAAAGTCAGTTTTAGGGGGTGTTCATATTTGTTTAGGAATATGCCTCCTTGGGGGCGCTACTGATAAACAGAGGAAGATAGGGGGCTGTTAGTTGGAGGAAATATATATATATATATCAAACGGAGACCTATAAAGGCATGATGAAGTTGGATTTTAAAGTGTTCCTCTTTATTTTCGAATATGCTTTAAGGGGGAGGGCGTGATACAGGCAGAAAAGAATCAAAACTGTAACGGATGAGAAGAAAGGCTTATTCTGTAATAATTTTCACTTTTGTACCTGCGGGTAAAGTTTGCGTTGGTGAGAGGGCGTTGAGGATGCGAAAGAGTTTTTCTTTATATGGTGTGTATTGCATTTTATCTGCAAGATTGGCAACGGTTTCTCCTTGTTTAACACGGACAACACGGATTTTTAAGGGCTGCAATTTTTTTAACTGTGAAGATGAAAGAGAATGAAAGCTTTGTAGCGTTTTTTGGGCAACCTCTGCAAAATTTCGAGAATTATATGGAGCGGCCGTCAAAAAACGAAAGATGTGGTTGTTGAATGGAATGACAACCACATCAAATTGCCATTGATCATTGGTAGCATAGGCCCGCGCTCCAAGTAAACTTTGGCTTTGGGATTCTTGGCGCATAAATTCTTGATTGGGGAGCCCTTGAATTGTGATGGGGCGGATAGATGATTGATCTAGACCGATAATCCAGCCGCTTTTCAAATAATCACTCGCAGATATTTCAGCAGGATGTGGAATAGCATCAAAACGAATCGCAATTTTATCTGGTCCACTGGCCCAAACAGTGTGTGCTGAATGTTCTATTGTAAAATTGTTTGGAACAGAAAAAGCTATGCGCAATTGTGGGTGAATAAATTGGTTGCCTCGTACAAAACCTGTATAAAAGCCTCCTCCAAAAATTATGCCATCAATGCTTTTGAGAAAAGAATCATGATCGGATATTTTACTATTCCCTTTACTGATTTTACGCGCTTTTTCTATCGCAAGCCGAATGCGTTGAGGGGTAGTTGGGTGGGAGGCTAAAAAATCTAGAGAGGCATTTTGGGTGCCAGAGATATTACGAAAAGCACTATAGGCTTCCATTGTTTGAAGAAAGCGTGGTGAAGCAAAAGGATCATATCCTGATTGTTGGAGCATTTCGAGCGCAAGGGAGTCAGCTTCCAGCTCTTGATTGCGGGAAAATTGCGCGAGTTGTTGCTTGTTTTGCATAGGGTTATGAAGTTTTTTGCCAATAGAAGAAAGAAGACGTGAAGACATGTGATTGGTCATCTTTAATTGGGCTTCTTTTTGCAGGCGTAAAATGCCATGATTGGCTCTGATATGTGCTATCTCATGGGCTAAAATGGCTGCAACTTCTGAAGAATCATTGGCTAATGCCAGCATACCACGAGTGATGTAGATCGAGCCGTTGGGGAGCGCAAAAGCATTGATAGTTTCTGAGTTTAAAATTGTTACAGAATAGTTTTGATGAGAACTATGGGATGCAACTGCTAGTTTACGGACAATCTTTGCTAAAAGGTGTTCAAGTTTTGCATCATGATAAGCGCCACCATACATTTGCAAAATACGTGGGTGTTGCAGAGCGCTTAATGTGACATAGATATTGTGGTTGTTGGTACGTTTGATCGTTTTAGAAGAAGTGGAAGAAAGCCTATCATTTTGAGAAAGTGGTGTATGACAAGCCGAAAGGAGAAACGTTAGACTTATGAAAGTTGCTTTATACAGGCAAGAGCGAAAAAGAAAATTGCGGTGAAAAATGGGGTGCGTTGGACCATGGTGCACATTATTTCTGCGGAGTAATTTGGCAAATTGCATTTGTATCTTTGTATCGTATGTTTCTTTAAGAAAGGCATTAGGGATAAGGATTCGTTTGGCTATATCATGCTTTTTGTTTATAAAAAATAACTCTCACTTATAAAAAGATGCACTGTAAAGAAAATTTTGTGAAAGGCAAAGTATGGCATGACAACATTTACGATATTATTAAATGGGGATGTTCATATCACTGATCGTTTGCTTAATCAAATTCAAAACAGTCGGGTGATTGCTGCGGATGGTGGTATGCGTCATGCGGCAACGCTTAATGTAACGCCTGAGTTGTGGTTAGGAGATTTTGATTCATCAGATGAGAATTTAATCCGCCAATATAATCATGTTCCGCGTGAAGTTTTTCCCTCTGATAAAGATATGACAGATAGTGCTCTGGCATGTGAAAGAGCGCTGCAAAAGGGTGCTAAAAAGCTTATTTTATGCGGTGCTTTGGGAGGGGAGCGAAGTGATCATAGCCTTTCTCATATGACGCAAGCGTTGATGATGGCTGAAAGGGGTATTTCAGTGTTGTTGACAAGCGGTTTGGAAGAAGGTTGGCCGGTTTTGCCAAAGCCTTGTTCATATGATTTGCCTAAAGGGTGTTTGTTTAGTCTTATCGGTTTTTCTGATTTAAAAGGTTTAACGCTTAAGGGAGTAAAATGGCCAATTTGTGACAAAAATGTGTCATTTGGCTCTTCTTTAACACTTTCTAACCGTATTTGTGGAACCTTTTCTTGCCATTTAGGTTCTGGAAAAGCTATATTGCTAGTGTCTGTACCTATTCCATAAAGCTCTTCCAATATATTTTGAATAAGGCAGGGGGGGGCCTAGTGATGAAGTGCCGACATAAACGATATATGTATTGATCTTGAGAAGGAAAGGTTTTGATATGTTAAAATCAATTTTTAAAGTGGCCGTTGTTGCAGCCATTGGTTTCAGTTCAGTCGCTTGTACTACAAATGATGAACGCGTTGCACGTTACGGCGTAGGAGGAGCAGCAATCGGTGCTTTGGCTGGAACTGCTATTGCTGGAAGTACGCCTGGAGCAGCACTTACCGGTGCAGCATTTGGTGCTTTGGCTGGAACAGTAACAGGTGCAGCTGCAAATCAAAGAAAACAACAAAGACAGGCATCACAATTGTGCACGTATCGTGGTCGTAGAGGGCATGTTTACCAAGCACCTTGTAGACAAAGAGTTCCTGTACGGCAATTGTGTGCTTACCGTGATGCAAGAGGGGTGATGTATCAAGCACCTTGTCCGCGCCGCGTTCGTTAATGGCGGTGCCGCTTCTGCGGCTTGACCGCATTTTCTTAAATTTTGGAAAAACGCCTTTGCTCAATCAAGCTTCTTTATCGGTTGAGCAGGGGGCGCGTATTGCGTTGGTTGGCCGTAATGGTTGTGGAAAATCAACCTTATTAAAAATTGCCGCAGGAATATTAGAACCTCATGGTGGCGAAATTTTTCGCCACCCGCGAGTAACGCTCCGTTATGTCTCACAAAATCCGGATTGTTCAGGATTTGAAGATATTAATGCTTATATGGAAGCGGGGCTGGATGATATATCTGATGTTCAGTGGATTAATACGCTTCGCACAAATTTAGGGTTTTCTGGGACGGAAAAATTGGAAACGCTTTCGGGAGGCGAAAAGCGGCGTGTTTCATTGTTACGGGCCATTGCTGCAAAACCCGATATTTTGTTCTTAGATGAACCAACCAATCATCTTGATTTACCAACCATTGAATGGCTGGAAGCTGTTTTGGCTTCTTTGCGTTCAGCGATTGTGGTGATTTCCCATGATCGGCGATTTTTAGAAAATGTTACGCGGTCAACGGTATGGCTTGATCGTGGCACAACCAAAAGACTGGAAAAGCGTTTTTCTGAGTTTGAAAATTGGCGTGATAAAGCACTGGAAGAAGAAGCCATCGAACAGCATAAATTGGGGCGCCAAATTGCTCGTGAAGAGCAATGGTTGCGTTATGGCGTGAGCGCACGGCGTAAGCGTAATGTACGGCGCTTAGGCGAATTAAAAGACTTAAGACAGCGTCATCAAACCTATAAAGGGCAGCCAGGAAATGCACTTTTGACAGCAGCAAAAAGTCATGATTCTGGGCAATTGGTGCTTGAAGCAAAGAAAATTTCAAAATCCTATGGTGATCGCATTATCGTGAAAGATTTCTCTTTGCGCATTCAGCGGGGTGATCGAATCGGTTTGGTAGGACCCAATGGAATCGGAAAGACAACGCTCCTTTCTGCATTAATTGGGCAAGAAGCCGTGGATAGTGGAACGGTGAGGCATGGCTATAACCTCTCTATGGCATTGCTTGATCAGCAACGTATTTTAAATGAAGAAGAAACTTTAGCGCATTATTTAACGGGGGGAAGAGGTGATACTCTTGTGATCAATGGGTTGGAGCGGCATGTGGTTTCTTATATGAAAGACTTTTTATTTTCACCGGAACAAGCACGCACTCCCCTTAAAGAATTTTCTGGGGGAGAAAGAGCACGCCTCATGCTTGCACGACTTCTTTCTCGTCCTGCAAACTTTTTGATTCTTGATGAACCGACCAATGATTTGGATATGGAAACTTTGGATTTGTTGCAAGAATTTATTGCTGATTTTGCGGGGACAGTATTGTTGGTCAGCCATGACAGAGACTTTTTAGATCGTACTGTAACGCATATGTTGGCACCTCAAGGTGATGGTCATTGGGTTTTGTATGCGGGCGGCTATAGTGATATGATGGCGCAAAACCAGCATGCTCTTCGTTTACAACGCAAAAAAACAGAATTATCGCAACGTAAAGCACCTTCAAAATCTCATGCGGGAGAGCTTTCAAAACAGGACACATCAACAGATGATCGCTTGATAGGGCGGGAGAAAAAAACACGAGGTAAATTGTCTTATAAGCAGGTTTATGCATTGGAAAAATTGCCTGAAGAAATTGCTGTTTTACAGGACGAAATCAAAAAAATTGAGCAAGAACTCTCTGATCCAGCCCTTTATCGCAGTGATAAAGAGCGTTTTGAACGTTTATCAACAACGTTGGCAAAAAAGAAAAATACTTGCACACAAAAAGAAGAAGAATGGTTAGAACTTGAAATTTTACGCGAAGAAATGGAAGCGCGTTCACGGTAATGTTTCAGATATTAATATCTAAACATTTTAATTCGTATTGCATCATCGCTTTTCTTTAATTTGTTACAAGAGTTTGTGGCTGATTTAGCGGGAACAGTGTTGTTGACGAGTTATGACAGAGACTTTTTAGATCGCACTGTAACATATAGCATCTCAAGGCGATGGTCATTGGGATTTGTATACGGGGGAGCAGTGATATGGTAGCGCAAAACAAGCATGCTCTGAGCTTACAAGGCAAAGAAACAAAACTATCTTTGCCGTAAGTTTTTTCAGAATTTCGTATATGGAAGTACGCCAATTCCCTTGCATACTTTGCCAGTCCCCAATGTTGCTACAGCGCCCCTTAGAACTTGAGAGCATTCATAAGAAATATTCCCCTGTCTTTACCTTATGCTTTAAACATACCACCCCCACTTATGACGGAAAAGCAAAAGATCCTCATTGATTCTAACGTAAGAAGTGTTGTGATGAGAAAAGCTTACTGTATTCGACATTATGATTTGAGTTTAAAAATGATGATTTGTTAAGATAAATCAACGTGTTATTGTGACATTGTCTAGGAGGAGAAAATGATGGCAATTAAAACAAAGCGAACAATTTCCACATTGATCGGTTTAGAAGATGCAGCTGAACTGTCTTCTTATTTCCTCCGTAATGCGAATCATCTGCGTCCTTTTGAACCTGTTAGATCTGATGGTTACCACAGCCTAACAGCTTGGGAAACACGAGCCAATGCATTTGCTTATGAAAGCGCACAGGGACAAGCATACCGATATGCTGTACGATTAAAAAATGAAAACACAGTCATCGGTGTTGTGAATTTTACAAATGTGGTTCGGGGTGTTTTTCAAGCCTGTCATCTTGGTTTTTCTCTTGATGAAAAACAACAAGGCAAAGGTCTCATGTTTGAGAGTTTATCGGCTCTAATACGCCATATCTTTCATGTTTATCATCTGCATAGAGTGATGGCAAATTATAGACCTGAGAACATAAAAAGCGAACGTTTATTAAAACGCCTTCATTTTGAAAAAGAAGGCTATGCCAAAGACTATTTGATGATTTCTGGAAAATGGAGAGATCACATTCTAACCTCTCGAATCAATGATCTTTATGAGTCCGTTAATAGATTCGAATAAAGTTTTGATAAGGGTCTTTTTATCAAATGTGTAAATATGCTGCACTTTTCCCTATCCTAAAAGACGAAGATCCTTAACCACCTCTTCTTTTGTAAACGGTTCAGACTCTCGTTTAGCGGGTTTCAACTGCTGACCGCTTTCATATGTTTCTTTTCGTAGATAATAAATTGATTTATCATCATAATTCATTTTTTTCAATTTGAAGAGAGTCCTCAATATCGGAAGACTTTCTCACTTCAAATTTATAGATGTTTAATCATAAAAAACACCTCTCTTGCACATCACAAACTGGGTTGGCATACAAGTGAGGGTTTATGTGGATAAACAATGATTGAAGAACAAGAATAAAAATTCTCTGTATAAATCCTTTTAAATGTGAGGGCTGTTGCAATATTGTGTATTCTGTGACCGATAGTCTCGTTACAAGTTACACAAACGGCTTATTGTTGGGTGAAATTTTTATACATTCATTT
>NZ_JBHIOZ010000022.1:12108-19633 GCF_042195805.1 Bartonella sp. AP57NXGY
CGTTCAATACGTTCGATAAAAGAGCGTAATTGGTTTACGGATATAGCGTGTGTTTGATCGGTTACTGTATCGTTCATTGTATTTTTCTCCAGGTTATATATTTTAAGTTGTTTTTCGACGACGAATTTATGTTAAAAAAGCTTGAAAATAAAAAGTAAATCAAGCTACACAGCTTTTTTACAAATTGACTTTAAATATTTTGTAAAATTTTTAAGATATATGCATTGATAAAAGGGCTATAAAAAGAAAAATATAAAAATATACGTTTTAGATTTGAAAAGCTTTAAAAAAAAGAAATGTGTAATTTGTTTTGAGAATTTGGCATTATAGAGGAAGTTTTGTGATTTTAAAAAAGCGATATTGGGTGTTTCAGAAAGGATTAAAAGTTTTTCTCTTGAGCATTTTGCTCTTGTTTCCCCTTGTTGTTTTTGCAAAAGCTGACTTTAGAGTTTGTAATACAACCCAACAGTCTGTAGGGGTTGCTCTTGGATATCGTACATTTTCAGGGTGGGTGAGCGAAGGCTGGTGGACGGTACCAGTGACGGAATGTAAAACTTTAATTGAGGGGCCCCTTGCTTCACGGTTTTATTATTTTTATGCGGAAGGGGCACAAAAAAAAGGGAACTGGGCAGGCTCTGTGACCATGTGTGTGCAAGATAGCCAATTTACTATTCAAGGGGTTCATGATTGTTTCCCTCGAGGATATCAAAAGGCTGAATTTAAAGAGATCGATACCGGAAATCAAACCAGTTGGATGGTACAGTTGACGGATGAGTCTTTGTTAAACAATTCAGTTATACCTTCTCTTTCAGGAAATTCTCCACCGTGAAACGTGCACGTAAAGTAAAAATTATTGCGACTCTTGGTCCTTCTTCTTTTTCTCGTTTGATGATTGAGAAGCTTTTTAGGGCAGGAGCAGACGTTTTTCGTCTTAATATGAGCCATACTGATCGTGATATGCTGGGTGATTTGGTCGAGTCTATACGAGAAGTTGAAAAAACAGTTCGACGCCCCATTGGTATTTTGGTGGATCTTCAGGGGCCAAAACTGCGTGTGGGGCGTTTTGCTAAGGGGCAAGAAGATTTGCGTGTTGGGCAAAGCTTTACATTAGATAATCGCGATGTTCTTGGCGATGCGCAGCGTGTTTTTTTCCCTCATGAGGATGTATTTGCGGCTGTTAAACCAGGGGACCGGTTGTTGATTGATGATGGAAGGGTGGAACTGCGCGCGCAAGTATGTGATGGTTATTCTGTCCAGTGCCGCGTGGTTGCTGGTACCCGTATTTCTGATCGAAAGGGTGTCAGTTTTCCCGATACAATTTTGCCTTTTGATTCGATGACGTCAAAAGATAAGGAGGATCTTCAGGCTCTTTTACAGCAGCCTGTTGATTGGGTTGCTCTTTCTTTTATTCAACGTCCAGAAGATATTATGGCGGTGCGTCAGTTGACGAAAAGTAAGGTGTCTTTGATGGCTAAAATCGAAAAGCCTCAAGCCTTGGAGCATATAGAGA
Organism: Bartonella sp. AP57NXGY; assembly: GCF_042195805.1. NCBI lineage: Bacteria > Pseudomonadati > Pseudomonadota > Alphaproteobacteria > Hyphomicrobiales > Bartonellaceae > Bartonella > Bartonella sp. AP57NXGY. Next base: position 13,619 of record NZ_JBHIOZ010000022.1, read on the forward strand.
AGATTATTGAAATTTCCGATGGTATTATGATTGCACGGGGTGATCTCGGTGTGGAAATGCCTCTGGAAAAGGTCCCTGCACTTCAGATGGAGTTGATAAAAGCTTGTCGTTTAGCTGGAAAACCGGTTGTGGTGGCAACACAAATGCTCGAATCAATGATCACATCTCCTGTTCCCACACGCGCAGAAGTCTCAGATGTTGCTACAGCAGTTTATGCAGGAACAGATGCGGTGATGTTGTCTGCTGAATCTGCTTCTGGTCGTTATCCTGAAGAAGCTGTGCTTATGATGGACCGAATCGCGCGACAAATCGAACAGGATCACACTTATGCCGCTCAGGTTGGAGCACAACATCCAGCACCAGAATCAACAGGAACGGATGCGATTTCTCTTGCTGCGCGTCAGATTGCTGAAACACTTGCTCTATCCGCTATCGTTGCCTATACGGCTTCAGGAACAACGGGGGTGCGCGCCTCTCGTGAACGCCCTAATAGACCGATTATTGCTTTATCGCCCATTGTGGAAACAGCAAGGCGTTTGGCTCTCGTTTGGGGGCTTCATTGTGTGGTCACGCAAGATGCTCGCAATTTAGAAGATATGGTTGATCGAGCAGCAGCCATTGCATTTCAGGAAGGCTTTTGCCAAGGAGGGGATCGTTTCCTTGTAACAGCCGGTGTTCCTCTTGGAACGCCCGGTGCGACAAATCTCTTGCGTATTGCTTCTGTCTCTCAAGATGGAACGAAAGGGATTTGAGCCGTTTACGCATGGTGTTTTTTCATGCGCCTTTGAACAGGCTTTAAAAACAACGGGTGTGCGCTTCTTGTGAATGCCTCCATAGACCCATTATTCTTTTATCTCCTATCGTAAGATAGCAAGGTGTTGCATTAGGTCGTCCAGTTTGGGGATGGAAGCAGATGCGGTGATGTTGTCTGTTGATTTTGTTTTAGTTCTGAGGAAACTGCTTTTACGGTAGGCATTTAATGGGAGCCCCCCTTTTATTTCATTGAGACAGATTGGGGATTGCTTTATTGATGTTTATACGAGCGAGATGTTTATTGATAATGAGAGTTCATTCTTTCGCTTTTTGGATAAGAGCCTTGAAATTTTTCCCATTTTAAACTTTTGCAAACAGAATTGAATAAAATTAAAATTATGTGCCTAAAAAATCGTACTGGTATGTTATGAGAAAAAGTGATGGGTGAATGTGTTTTTAAAATATGCTTTGTCGAAGCATTTGCAACATATTGATTTATAATGATAATTTATCGTTATTAAACTTGAATTAGAACCCCGAATTCCGTAAGATTTTCTTAAATTTATTTATGTTTTGTTAATCATAACTCTTTGTTTGTACATCACAAGCGGGTGGGTTTTATGGGAAAAAGCTGTACAAGAAAGGCGTCCCTCTTATGAATCGTTTTACGAGCCAAGGGGGCTATCGCAATATTGAGGTCTGACTATAATGATGATGCCGACTTGCTCTTTCTTTTATTAAGCTTGGAGATTTTGAGGGGTGGGGAGAGAAATATGGATTATTTGTTATAAGGATAAAAATAGCGGTAGAGGATGTTTTCAAGAGCTATTATTGTTGTTTATGATGTTTGAGGTTGTATGAGATTAACATACTCTTCGGGTTTGACTTTTTTCCTGCTCTAAAGGATGAAAATACTTAATTCACGCTGGTTTATAAATGATACGGTTCTTTTCGGTGGGTTTCATCGGATGGACATCTCAGGTGCAAAGACTCCATGGTGCTTATAGTATCAAATAGCGGTGTTTTACGGTATAATAGATAAGGTTATTTTTTAATATATATTGAATCTGCTTGATATTATCTAAGGGGCAAGGATTTTGGACATGCATTCATAGGGAACATGAATATAGCTCTTTTTTTCGAAGGGTGCTTTATTTGTTTGTTGCTGTTGTCATTTATATGATTTTTTTACAATGATGTTGATTTTGTTATCTTATTGCGCGGTTAAAAGACATTTCATTTGAAATGTGGTGATATAAGGCAGTCTCCTTGATGTAGGAAGCGTTTGTGCGGAGGTGAAATATTCAGGGTAGGGCTTTCTTGTTGAGGTTTAAGTTAATCCCATAAGTCGTGAGTAGCTGGAATCCTTCCTATAAAAAACCAGACTGTTTACACACTGGTGTGGGTTTAAGAATTTTTATCCTGTGAGATGTGGCGGACAAGTCAAATCTCTGGTTTATTATGCGCTGATGTACTTTTTAGAAATCTTCCTGTTCCTGTTCTTGTTCTTGAAGGTTTGTGCGGTTTTGATCATCTTTGAGCAATTGGTTTGTGAGATTTTCAATGCGTTGTGTGGTGTCACGCATAATTTTCCCCATGGTGCGGTCTCTTTCGTTGTGGAGTCGTAAAAGAGTATTGTAGTCTTCTTGTAATTTTTTATTTTCTCGTTTTATTTCTTCCATTTCATCAATAATCATTATGCCAGCCATAACCGATAAACGATGGTCGCCAATTTCACCAAAATTGTTCTTTAAATGTGTGATATATTGATCCAATTGAGCAGCAAGCGCAATAAGACGACGTTCTTGTCCTTTGTCACAAGCCATGCGATAAACTTTACCATCAATGGTAACGGAAACAGTTTCCATACATTCAAACCTTTATCTATCAATGACAACACGAATTGTTTCCATTGCTTTAATAAGACGTTTGGAAACTTCTTTGTTTACGGACTCTAAGCGTTCAATTTGGGCTTCAGCTTTGTCAAGCGCTTGGGCAAGATGGCTGCGGTCAGCATTCATTCGTTGGATTTCTTCTTCCCATTCGTTATTTTTATCAATAACGGCATTGCGGTTTATTATGGTGATCTCTAAAGTTCTAAGTGCCTTTTCTAGGTGCTCTAAAGCATCTTGTAGAACTGTAGTCTCTTGGTTCATTGCTTTTATCCTTTGGGTAATTGTATCCTTTATCAATGTGTTATGCAAAAACGAATCACTTTCACTCTTGTGTTGTGTGCATTTTATTTTTAAGTATGTAGGATATTTTAGCAAGCAAAGCAGGGGATAGATATAAATTAAAAGCTGGATTTTTTGCGCGTATTGGCATAAATGACATGGATATACAGAACGCGTGAGGGGAATGTTATTAATATTATTGAAGTGGTGGCAAAAAGTCTCACGCTAATGGTTAGAAAATAGTATTTCTTGAGAATTTTAAGAGAATACGGAAAAAGCAACAGAATAACGTATTTAACGAAATGGTCGAGTATTCATGACAAACACCCACCAACAGAATCAGATGGCCAATGCTATCCGTTTTCTTGCTATTGATGCGATTGAAAAAGCAAATTCTGGTCATCCGGGCTTGCCAATGGGAGCAGCCGATATTGCTACGGTTCTTTATACAAGATTCCTTGCTCATGACCCCAAAAAACCTCGCTGGCCTAACCGTGATCGTTTTGTGTTATCAGCAGGACATGGGTCTATGTTGCTTTATGCTCTCTTGTATCTTTCTGGTTATGAAGATATTGGCATTGAAGATCTCAAAAATTTTCGCCAATTAGGAGCAAAGCTTGCTGGGCATCCAGAATATGGGCATGTGGCAGGAATCGAAACAACGACTGGTCCTCTTGGACAAGGGTTGGCTAATGCTGTGGGGATGGCTCTTGGAGAGCGTTTGCAAAATGCTCGTTTTGGTGATCTTATCAACCATTACACTTATGCGTTGGTGGGCGATGGATGCCTTATGGAAGGGATATCTCAAGAAGCACTTTCCCTTGCTGGTCATTTGAAACTCAATAAGCTTATTGTGTTGTGGGACGATAATAATATTTCTATCGATGGAGAGATTTCCCTTGCTGACAGTACAGATCAGATTGCGCGTTTTAAGGCATCTGGTTGGGAGACACATAAAGTCAATGGGCATGATCAAGCAGCAATTGCGCGGGCTATTGAGGCGGCACAAAATTCCGATAAACCAACTTTGATCGCTTGTAAAACAACAATTGGCTTTGGAGCACCCAATAAAGCGGGTACCAATAAAGTTCACGGAGCCCCTTTGGGCGCACGAGAAATCACTGAAACCCGTATCGCGTTAGGGTGGGATGCTGAGCCTTTCGTTATTCCAGCCGATATTCTCGATAATTGGCGCTTGGCTAGTCTCAATGCTGCTAAAAAACGCCAAAAATGGGAAGAAAAATTTGCTGATCTTCCTGTCTCAGAGCGTGTGGAGTTTGAAAGATTGATGCGGGGCGATCTCGTGGGCGGATTTGATGGCGCTATTGATACTTATAAACAGAAATTGGTTGAAGAGCGCCCCGTTGTTGCTACGCGTAAAGCTTCGGAAATGGCTCTTGAAGTGATCAATGAAGTCGTTGTTGAGACTATTGGTGGTTCGGCTGATTTAACCGGATCTAATAATACAAAAAGTAGCCAGATGAAAAGTATCTCTGCTGAAGATTTTTCAGGGCGCTATCTGCATTATGGAATTCGCGAACATGCAATGGGAGCTGTGATGAATGGTCTTGCCCTTTATGGCGGCTTTATTCCTTATGGGGGAACCTTTTTATGCTTTTCTGATTATATGCGTCCTGCTATGCGTTTGTCTTCTCTCATGGGGTTGCGGGTGATTTATGTCATGACTCATGATTCTATTGGTCTTGGTGAGGATGGTCCGACCCATCAACCCGTAGAGCATTTGGCTTGCCTGCGTGCAATGCCTAATCATTTTGTGTTCCGTCCTGCCGATGCTATGGAGACAGTCGAGTGTTGGCAATTGGCTTTGAAAGCATGCGGGACGCCTTCTACCTTGGCTTTAAGTCGACAAAATCTACCGCTTTTGCGTCAAGAGTATGAAGAAGAAAATCTCTGTATGCTTGGTGCTTATGAATTTCTAACAGCTAGCGATGATGCACAAGTGACGCTGTTTGCTTCTGGTTCAGAATTGCAAATTGCAGTGGAAGCACATGCGGTGTTAGAAGAAAAAGGCATCCCAACGCGTGTGGTTTCTGTGCCTTGTTTTGAACTTTTTTCTCAACAATCTCTCTCCTATCAGCGTGCTCTCATTGGAGATGCACCGATTAAAGTTGCCATTGAAGCTGCTGTCGCCCAAGGATGGGACCGTTTTATTGGCTGTGATGGTGTGTTTATTGGTATGGAGGGCTTTGGGGCAAGTGGAACAATTGATGCCCTTTATGCGCATTTTGGTATTACTTGGGAAAATGTTGTTGCCACCGTTGAAAAAGGGCTGGAAAAGATCAAAGAGGAAAAGACAAAGTGACAGCTTGTGTTGTCATGAATGGGGTGATTGTAGGGCATCATATTCTGTGCAGTATTGTGGATGATCTTGTGCATTATTGTGGATAAGTGAGTGAGTGATCAAGATATTGACATTGTGGGAATTAATGATTTTGGATTGGTGAAATACCCATTTATTGTGTTTTAAATGTTGTGCTTAAAAAATTGATGAGGAAACATGTGAAATGACAGTTCGTGTTGCAATTAATGGGTTTGGTCGTATTGGTCGCAATATTTTACGTGCACTTGTGGAAAGTGGACGACAAGATGTTGAAGTGGTTGCAATTAATGATTTGGGATCGGTGGAAACAAATGCCCATTTATTACGCTATGATTCAGTTCATGGGCGTTTTCCTGGGATCGTTAAGGTGGTAGGGGATGCTATTGATGTGGGAGGTGGTTTAATCAAGGTATGCGCAGAGCGTGATCCTGCTCAATTGCCTTGGAAAGATTTGGATATCGATATTGCTTTGGAATGTACGGGTATTTTTACTGCGCGTGATAAAGCAAGTGCTCATTTAGATGCGGGGGCAAAGCGTGTTCTTATTTCTGCGCCTTCTGAAGGAGCAGATCTTACGGTTGTCTATGGGGTTAATCATCAATCTTTAAGCAGCGAGCATCGCGTTGTTTCAAATGCTTCTTGTACAACCAATTGTTTGGCGCCTGTTGCACAAGTTTTACACAACACGGTGGGCATTGAAAAGGGCTTTATGACAACAATCCATTCTTATACGGGTGATCAACCTGT
>NZ_JBHIOZ010000022.1:19733-21690 GCF_042195805.1 Bartonella sp. AP57NXGY
GTTGATTTGACATTTATCGCTAAGCGTTCCACAACAATCGAAGAAATTAATACAGCTATTGCTACTGCTGCACAAGGTTCTTTGAAGGGCGTTTTGGACACGACAGAAGAAAAGCTCGTGAGTTGTGATTTTAATCATAATCCTCATTCAGCTATTTTCCACAATGATCAAACCAAAGTGATTGATGGTAAGCTCTGTCGCGTTCTGGTTTGGTATGATAATGAATGGGGCTTTTCTAACCGTATGAGTGATACTGCTGTAGCTTTTGCTCAGACAATATAAGAGGACCTCAGGGTCCTCTTTTTATAAGGAAAAGTCTCATTTTTGTGCAATTTTGAGAAAAACAGTTAGAGGCTGTTGTTCTCATGCGCTAGAGAGAAGAGGCTATTGAAACATTGATGATGTGTTTTGTTTTAATACTGTGTCAATACGTGCTTTTAAAAGATGAATGAAAGAGTAAACTTTTAAAAAGTAAGATCTGAACGAGATACCCTTTGAGAAAACGTTAGAAAACAGGAGATGTAAACTCTTTTTCCTAGAAGTAAAAGGAAGCTTTAATAGAGATCAAGTTGAGCCAGTGCATTTGTTTGCCACAATGGAATATGAAGATTAAGAGCAATGGTGGGCTTTTGTACATTTGACGATAAAAGCTTTGGATTTTTATTAAGCAAAGGGTGAGAGATAGGCTGTCGTGGATCTCTTGTAAAAGCAAAGAGGGGGATAAGTGGAAAGAAAAGTGGGCAGGGTTGTTGGATGCGTTTTTATTTGAAACAATGGAAAGTGAAGAGGAAGCAGTGATGGGGTTTCGTACACTTGATGATGTTGATGTTTTGGGCAAACGTGTTCTGGTGCGCGTAGATTTTAATGTTCCTATGGCACAGGGCAAAGTTTGTGACGAGACGCGTCTTGTACGGCATAAAGAGACACTCATTGAGCTACAAAAGTGTGGTGCTAAACTTATTCTGCTTTCTCATTGTGGTCGCCCCAAAGGAAAGGTAGAGCAAGAGTTTTCACTCCGTCCTGTTGTGCAAGTGCTGGAAAAGATCATTAATCAGCCGGTTGCTTTTGCTCCTGACTGTATCGGTTCGGCGGTGCAGGTTGCAGTTGAGTCATTACAAAATGGTGGTGTTTTACTGCTTGAAAATGTTCGTTTTTATGCTGGTGAAGAAAAGAATGATTGTTCTTTTGCAGAAGCTTTGGCTCATAATGGAGATCTCTATGTTAATGATGCTTTTTCAGTTTCTCATCGTGCCCATGCTTCGGTGGAGGGAATAACGCATTTGTTGCCTTCTTATGCAGGACGCTCTTTGCAAGGTGAATTGCAGGCATTAGAAAAAGGACTTGGCAATCCAGCACGTCCTGTGGTTGCCCTTGTGGGAGGAGCAAAGGTTTCTAGTAAGCTTTTTGTGCTCAATCATTTGGTGGAAAAAGTTGACTCCTTAATTATTGGTGGGGGGATGGCTAACAGTTTTTTAGCTGCGCAAGGTATCCATGTAGGGAAATCACTGTGTGAACATGCATTGATGGAAACGATAAAAAAAATCATTAAAAAAGCGCAAGAGTGTCACTGTACGCTTCTGCTCCCTCAGGATGCTGTCGTTGGATTTCGTTTTGAAAAAGATGCACCGCATCGTCTTTATGACATTGAAGATATTCCACAAGATGGCATGATATTGGATATTGGGACGCGCTCTATTGCGCATATCAATGCTGCGATAGATGAAGCTGCTACTCTTGTGTGGAATGGACCCCTTGGTGTTTTTGAGATGTCTCCCTTTGATAAGGGAACCATTGCCGTTGCACGCCATGCAGCAGAACGTAGTTTGACGGGAAAGTTGGTTTCAATTGCGGGAGGGGGCGATACGGTTTTTGCCCTTAATCATGCCGGTGTTGCCAATGATTTTACTTATCTTTCGACTGCTGGAGGAGCTTTTTTGGAATGGATGGAAGGAAAGAC
>NZ_JBHIOZ010000023.1:0-8190 GCF_042195805.1 Bartonella sp. AP57NXGY
TGACTTTGATTGCTTCAACATACATAGATTTTAAATAAGAATAACTGAGACTATTCAGCTTTCTCATTCAACATGCAAAAACAACGATGCGCCTTAATAAATAAAAGCCTTGCCCCACTATGAAACCCTATAAAATACGTATCGTAATAAGTTAATATTTTCACTGAACTTTTTTGAGAGTTCCTTCTAAAAAAAATACCGCCAACAAGTAAATCAATAAATAAATAGCAAAAATATAAACGAGTGAGAAAAAGCCAAATATATTGACCATATACGCACTCATGTAAAAAAATACCAATAAGCTAAATCTCCCAACGGTTGACAAGAAAGATTCATATGTAGCCCTGAAATGATCACTAATACTATCGTGCAAGATAACTTCTACACGAAGATATGTATACTTAATGAGATAAAAAATCATACAGACTAAAATGACAGCAATTTCTTTTCTTGGTTCAAAGAAAGCGACTGTAGAAATCAGTAAAGCCGAAAGAAACAACAGTAAAATAAAATTCACTCTTTCACTTAGTTTTGTAAAGAGAAAACTAGCCAAAAGCTGAGAGAGCAATATCAATGAAAATGTCACACCAAGATCAAAATAAGTGACATTAATATTATGATCTTTAAATATCCACTGCCAATACTGCGAGAATATATTGAAAAAAATCAATGAAAAATAAAAGCATAAAGAGATATAAGGAACTTTAATAAAAATAGATAACATCTCCTTAGCTTCACAAATGAGAGAATTCGCTTTATTTGGTTTTTTCTCCCCCTTCAAGTCATCAAGAAAAAACAAACCAAATAGTGTTGTCATCAACATTAAAAACGCCGCGATATACCATATATATTGGCTCGAATAATCAGCAAAATATGCCCCGATTAAACTGAATATAAACATGCCGATGTAATTATATTGAGAGCTGGAACCAAGCACTTTTTTAGTGGATGTCAATTTTTCTTTTGCATATTGAACAAGTAAAGCATTATAGGCTCCAGCAATTAATGTCAGCGATAAGGCATTAAAAGTTTCTGCCAAAAGAAAACCATAAAAGCTTGTAGAAAATCCCATGAGAAAGAGCCATGTGGCAGCAAAAGCCGCTGCCAAAACGATCGATATTTTATAACTTTTTCGATCAGCAAAATATCCCAGAGGAATATCGGTAACCATCATAATAAAAGCCTGAAACGACTTAATGACACCTATATCAATAAGCGTTAAGCCTTTTTCAAGCATATAAAAGACAATAAAGGCGCCAGTTAAAATCCTTATACCGTTAAATAAAAAGCCAAACGCTAATATACTTGTCATGCACTCCCCCAATAACGCCAAAAAAGGCACCCGTATACATCATTTTATATCAATATAAAAGCTTACATTTTACGACAAATAGGACTATAATCGCTATAAGGATTTCCAATCCTATCAATTTGATACCCCAAAAAATGCTGGGAAAATGCCTGAAAAATCAATAAACAATGTTCTTTCTATAATTTGATATTTGAAGAATCCGTTAAATATTTTACTGTCTCAAGAGCAGCCAAAAAACCAGCAACAACATTTACGGATCTATTTAAAGTATTCATATCGTTTTGCTTAATAGTCTTAACACACTCAAACTCATTAATATCCTTCATAAGCTTCTGATTCTAAAACAGGCATATCATCTGGTTTTACCTAAAATAATAAGCAACCAACAACAGTATTGACCATAGCTAAAGCAGCATACAACAGCACCATCTTCACATTGAAGACAGCTTATTTAAAAAAAAACGACACACCCTTTTTACTTCAACCTTATGCGATTTTTACCTCAACCTTGCCCAAAGCGTGTATGAATATAATCACTCAAAAGCGCTTCAAATTCTTCAGCAATGTGATCACCCCGTAAAATTTTTACCTTTTGTCCCTCAATAAAAACAGGTGCCGCAGGACTTTCCCCCACTCCAGGCAAAGAGATTCCAATATCCGCATGCTTTGACTCCCCCGGTCCATTGACGATACATCCCATCACAGCAACCTTCAAGCTTTCAACGCCAGGGTATTTTTCACGCCAAACAGGCATATTTTTGTATAAATCTGCTTCAATTTTTTGTGCCAATTGTTGAAAGACCGTTGAGGTTGTGCGCCCACAACCAGGACAAGCCGCAACAACAGGCAAAAATTGCCGAAACCCCATCACTTGCAAAAGTTCTTGCCCCACCTTTACTTCTCGTGTCCGATCACCACCAGGTTTTGGTGTTAAGGAAATTCGTATCGTATCACCAATCCCTTGCTGTAATAAAATACCCAAAGCCACCGAAGAAGCAACAATGCCCTTTGTTCCCATCCCAGCTTCCGTTAATCCCAAATGAAGAGCATAATCACAACGCGCCGCCAAGGTGGTATAAACAGCAATAAGATCTTGGACATCACTCACTTTAGCAGAAAGAATAATTTTATCACGCCCCAATCCTAACTCTTCTGCTAAAGCAGCCGAAAGCAAAGCCGACTGCACAACAGTTTCCCGCATCACTTCAGCAACCGATAAGGGTTTTTCTTGCTGTGCATTTTCATTCATAAGCCGTGTTAACAACGCATTATCAAGAGAGCCCCAATTCACGCCAATGCGAATAGGTTTATGATACCGACAAGCAATCTCTATAATTTCTGCAAATTGACGATCTTTTTTTGCGCCAAAACCAACATTTCCAGGATTGATGCGATATTTTGCAAGCGCCTCAGCACACGCAGGATGCTCAGATAAAAGCTTATGACCAATATAATGAAAATCCCCAACCAATGGTACAAAAAATCCTAATCTCTCCAATCGCTCCCGTATTTTTGGTACAGCCGCCGCCGCTTCATCGCGATCAACAGTAATTCGAACCAATTGTGAACCAGCTTGCCAAAGAGCAGCTACTTGAGAAACAGTTGCATCAACATCAGCGGTATCTGTATTAGTCATTGACTGTACAACTATCGGGCTCTGCCCCCCAATAATCACATCACCAACAACAACACCAACAGATCGACGACGCTCAAGTGGTTTAGATAAAAAATAGGTCGTACTCATCAAGTCCTCAAATTTTTAAAACCTGCGCTATCAATCATTATTTACATTGACTTCCTCCGCGCTTCAAAGGACGAAAATTACACCGCCCACCAATCTTAACAGATTGCTCTCAAAAGGTTCTACCTACTAACACTGATGCAATACAATTCATAGGTAGATTCATTCTATAGACGCACCGGATAAGTTCTACTACTTCTGTTCAAGTTTATACTTCTACACTTGGTTGCTTCAAAAAGAAACTGAAACAAAACAGAGACAATACTGTATTTTTAAGTTGCATGCCGATACCTTAATCAACGTCACCACAAAACAATGTTTTACAACACAACAGATAACGCCTATCAAAGCGCAATTTTTAAAAATGCATGAAAGACATCACCAAATTAATCCAACATATTGATTTATAATAATCTATTTTTTACAAATTTGAATAGCAACCCCAAATATCGTAAGATTTCCTCATTTTAAATCTTCTTAATTGAATCAATCAATACCACTCCCTACAGCCACAAGAGAATAGATAGATAAAAACTCCTTATAAACTATTTCAAGTGCCAAAAGCTATCCCAACACTTTAAACAAACAAAAAAATGAAGACATCGCCCACCATCTTTATGAATGAATCTTACACCATTTTGTAAAAATTTTTACCTTACATCCTTAACAAACACCATCACGAAATGAACTCAAGTACATTAAGAAATGCCTCATTAAACCCAAACTTTTAATTCTCATCTCACCCACGCGCGGCATTATCAATGCAACCTTTCAATGTTCAAGCCGTTATAGCAAAACCCCAAACACCATCCCAACTGTCACACAACAATTTAACACATGAAGGAGTCAATAAATGTGTCTATTTTCACCCCATAGAAAAAATGCTAAAATTAAAAAACGTATAGCACAATTAAAAAGAGAGCTGGTCCCCGTAAATCATTGGAGTTTTCAAAATGATAGCTTTGAAAATATTTCTGAGCTGTTTAACACATGGAAACAAAAAGGCCGTCACGCACTTTATCACCTCAACGAACATGCTACAGAATTAAAGAAAAAAGCGAAAGAAAATCCTAAAAAAACCCTCGCATTAGCAGCAGGAGTCGTTTTAGTAAGCTTCTTACTGATCCGTAAAAATTAATAACACAACCAATAACCTTCCCTTTTAATGCCCGCCTTAAAACGGGCATTTTTATGGTTTACAAAATATAAACTTTACGTCTTCCTCCTAACTTTACGCCCTCACCCAAAAGGATAAGTTTCCCATCCGACCCAGTCTATAATCCAATTTTTTATCTGGCTTCCCCCTACCCCCATCTTCCAAACATGCGGTGACACCACACCTCAAAGGACAGTGTTGTGCAAAACCACAAGCAAAGCTTCCAATACTCCACCCCCCTACTGAGTTAGTTCAAAAGAAATGGAAGTGAGTAAAGATGCATGCGCTTTAATATTCTAAGGAACATTATTTTACATCATGACATAAAAGTATAAGAAGCCTAAGAGCTTTAAAACATGTAGTATAGCAAACCAAACGAAATCTTCCAATGTAAACAACCACTTGCTATAAGTAAATGACGCAAAAATTAAACTGAAAAAACCCAAAATTTCATCCTCCAGAATCGACTCGCTGCGAAGTATCTACATAGGTAACTACGGACATGCCAGGAATGAGTTTTTCAATCCCTTCCTGCCCAGGATCTAAAGCAATCCGTACTGAAATACGTTGCGCAATTTTGATAAAATTACCAATTGTCGTATCCGTTTTTAACAATGAAAATTCTGAGCCTGTAGCAGGTGCAAAACGAACCACACGCCCTGTTAACTTTTTGTTGTTCAATGCATCAACAGAAAAAACAACCGGTTGTCCCACACGCATCTGAGAAAGTTGCGTTTCCTTATAATTAGCAATAATCCAAATATCATCAGAAATAACAGAGACCAATTGTGTCCCCGGCATAACATATTGCCCTACCCGCGCTCCAACTAATCCAATATAGCCTGTTCGAGGAGATAAAATCTTTGTGTGATCGAGATTAAGTTTTGCCAACTCAACACTCACCTTCGCTCCCGCAATTTCTGACTGTAAACTTTGCCGTTCAAGATCCAATTGTTTTTGCAATTGGCGTTTTGTTTCGAGAGCTGTCAAGAGTTGTGAAAGAGGACGAGAAACAGAACTTGCCGCATCACCAAAACCTAACTTTTTACTATCTGGAACAACATTGGAAAATGCTCGTGAACGCGCCAATTCCACCTCTGCTGTATTAATTTCGCCCTGCAAAAGCTGTGCTTGTAATTCAATACTTGCCAGTTTTGCATTTTTTGAATCGAGAACAGCCTGTGCCCGTGCAAGCTGCTGCCGAAAAAGAGAATCATCGAGCTCAAAAAGCAGCATTCCCTTTTCAACGCGTTGATAATCTTGCACATAAATCCGTGCGATTACCCCAGAGATCTGTGAACTAACCAGAGTAACATTGCCCTTAATAGAAGCATTATCCGTTATTTGAATGTTACTCACAAAAGGAGGAAGCCTCCAAGCCCACAAAATCAGCAAAACACCCGTAATGCCCGATAGGAATGCAACAATCGTAGCTTTTGACCGTAATTTTTTTATCATTTTTTTTGCACCCCTCTTTTTATGACATTACTCTACTTTTCTAATGCACGCAAAGAGCATGACTTAACAATCATTGTGGCAAGAAAAATAACGAATACAACCATTGAAATATAAAAATAAAGCCGAAAAACGTCATCATAAGCAAAAATATTTGCTGTTAACTTAAATTTCTCTATCAACATAGAAGTACCCTGCTCACTTCTCAAGCCATTGGGAACAGAAACACCATAAGAAGGCGAAAATAAAGTATTCATCTCACCAGAAATAAGCGGATCAGTAATAATAATATTTTGTGTTAAGGACTCAAAGTTCTTATGGGCAAAATAAAACTGAAGGCTGCCAAAAAAAGCCGACCCCATCAATCCCCCTGTCACTTGCGTTAGCAAAAAAACAGCAATAAAACTTAAAACGTAACGCGGTCCTCGCTCACCAGCGATCACAAACCCTTTGAAAAGAGCAGGAGGCAAAAAAAGTGCATAACTAAAACTCACCAACCCTTGGCTCAACATCATATCTTGTGGGCGCGTTAAATGGTTTACATGACTATCTAAATAAGCTCCTAACGCCAAACAACCCAAAGACAACAAATAAAAATAATCCTCACGCCCCGCCCGTAAAAAAAAGACACAAACAGCCCCCCCTAACAGAATCCCTAATGTCACCGCAAGATACATGGGCGCCATCTCACGATTGAGCAAACCAAAAAGATTAAAAAAACCTACGGGCAAATTTGACCGCTCCAATAAAAAAACATGAAAAATAAATAAAATAAAAACAGATTGGACCATTTCTTTACTGAAAATCCAACGGAGATCAATCAACGGTTTTTCTCTATTAAGCTCAATAATAATAGCAATAGCCAACGAGAAAATAGCAAGTGCGAGCCCCCAACCAATCCATGGTGCTTCATACCACCAATACAATATGCCAACAGACATGATCACAGCATTTAATCCAAGACCAAGAGCAATCAAACCATAGCTTATCCAATCTAATTTTTGAATAACCTTACTACGCACAACAGGAGTAAGAGGCAAAGTATAGATACAGACCAAGCTGATAAGAACCAACCCCATTTCCAGAGCGGAAAGACTGGAAAAACCACCATTTTCCAGCAAATCAGGAGAAATCAAACGTGATAAAGGTGCCGCTAAAGCCGCATTCATATAATTCAAACTAAGACCAACAGTAAACTTCTTTGCTGGAGCAAAAGCCTCCATCATATAAAGCAGCGCAAGCGAAGCCAAAGGAGCAGCAGCAATCCCAGCAAAAAAGCGAATAATCAATGCAGAACGCAAATCCGTAACAAAGAGCTGCAACACGCAAACCAAAACAAAGCCAAGAATTGATAATTCAGCAAAAGCGCGCAGCCCAAATTGATAGCGGATTTTGATCAACATAATCGCTACACTCACATTTGGCGCCATATAAGCCGCTACCAGCCATGTCGTCTCGGCCAAAGTTGCATGAAAATCACCCGTAAGATGGACAATGTTAGACTGAACAATATTAGCCCCTAAACCATAAGCCCATTGCAAAATAAGAGAAGCAAAAATATAAACAAAGCACTTTGGCAAAGGTCCCGCAAAGACACGACCAGGATGAGGAAAAGGTTTTGCACTCCTTTTAGCAGACACAACCGTACTCTTTTTTCCGCTCATGTCATCTTTTCCTGTAACTCTGCTACGCTTCTATCAACACAGCACCATCAGCTGACAACTGCTGGAAAAAAGCCTCTATTTTATGATTGTCCTCATCACTTGTCCCTCCTTCTAACGTCGCTTGAATCTGCAAAATCTGCTGTTCTAATACATCAAAAGAAAGATTCTCTACAGCCACAACGTGCTCTACCAATAAAGAGCAGCCTGAAAAGGTAATATTTGCAACGCCCCCGCATACAACAAATAATTTTTCACCCACAGAGGTGCGAACACGAACACTGCCCAACACAATACTTGCCACCAATGGCGCATGATGCGCCATAACTGTCAAATAACCTGAGGCTGAAGGAAGAACAACAGACACGACCTGCTCTGAAAACACAATTTTTTCAGGCGATACAAGCTCAAATAAAAAATGCTCTTCTCTATTGTTTTCCACAAAAGTCTCCACAATACCCGATATAAGGACTCTCCGTTTTCTCCAACGACTCGTCCTTTTTAACGAAAAATACCCATGACAGTTTTCTCTTGAATAAGAAGCTTCTTACTAAGAAGCCTCTGCCATGAGACGCTTTCCTTTTTCAAGTGCTTCATCAATCGAACCAACCATATAAAAAGCAGCTTCTGGCAAATCATCATAATCGCCAGCACAAAGCCCCTTAAAGCCTTTGATTGTCTCTTCCAAAGGAACGAGTTTCCCCGGTGAACCAGTAAAGGCTTCCGCAACATGGAAAGGTTGCGAAAGGAAACGTTCAATTTTACGCGCCCGCCCCACCAGCAATTTGTCATCTTCAGAAAGTTCATCCATTCCAAGAATAGCAATAATATCCTGAAGCGCTCTATAACGTTGTAAAATGGTTTG
>NZ_JBHIOZ010000023.1:8290-12617 GCF_042195805.1 Bartonella sp. AP57NXGY
GTTGCCAAAGTTGGCTGATACCCCACAGCAGAAGGAATACGCCCTAAAAGAGCAGACACCTCAGCTCCTGCTTGCGTGAAACGGAAAATATTATCCACAAAGAAGAGAACATCTTGTCCTTCATCACGGAAACTTTCTGCAATTGTCAATCCTGAAAGAGCCACACGCGCACGCGCTCCTGGTGGTTCATTCATTTGCCCGTAAACAAGGGCACACTTTGACCCTTCCGTTGAACCATTATTCTCTTTTGGATTCACATTCACGCGGCTTTCGATCATTTCATAATAAAGATCATTTCCTTCACGTGTACGTTCTCCCACACCAGCAAATACAGAATAGCCACCATGTGCCTTTGCAATATTGTTTATAAGCTCCATAATGAGAACGGTTTTTCCAACACCAGCACCACCAAACAAGCCAATTTTACCCCCTTTAGAATAAGGGGCTAACAAATCCACGACTTTAATACCGGTGACGAGAATTTCCGAAACAGTCGATTGCTCAACATATTCAGGTGCCTCTTGGTGAATAGAACGTGTTTTGGTTGAAGCGATTGGTCCCACATTATCCACCGGTTCCCCAATCACATTCATAATACGTCCCAACGTTGCTTCTCCTACAGGAACGCTAATTTGTGTGCCTGTATCCACAACCTTTTGGCCCCGCATCAAACCATCAGTCGTATCCATAGCAATCGTACGCACAGTATTTTCACCCAAATGCTGCGCAACTTCTAATACTAAGCGATTACCTAAATTCTCTGTTTCCAAAGCGTTGAGAATATTTGGCAATTCACCTTCAAATTGCACATCAACGACAGCACCAATAATCTGCTTGATTTCACCAACAGCGCCTTTTGCATGCTCTTCTTTTTTTGCGGATGTATCTTTTTTTACAGGTGTATCTTTAGCTGCATCACGCGCAGGTACAGAGGAAGCCTTTACATCCACTTGAGATTTCGAAGCGGCTTTTTTCACGCCGGAACGAGCAGCTGGTTTCTTTTTTTCACCTTTTTCTGTTCCTTTGCTTGAGGTTACTGCTTTTACCATCAATTCTTACCTTCTCCATTTAAAGCGCTTCAGCGCCCGCAATAATTTCGATCAATTCTGTCGTAATCTGTGCTTGACGTTGACGATTATAAGCCACCGTCAATTTACTAATCATTTCACCCGCATTGCGCGATGCATTATCCATAGCTGTCATCTTGGCGCCCATTTCACCAGCAACATTTTCTAGCAAAGCCCGAAAGATTTGCACCGAAAGATTACGTGGTACAAGGGCCTCTAAAAGAGACGCAGCATCAGGTTCATATTCATAAACAATCGATTGTGAACCTTTGTTATGATCGGTTTGCTCCACAATATCTATTGCCCTAACAGTTGCTTTTGGAGCAACCATTGGAATCAAATCCAAAGCTGTTGGACGCTGATTAATTACGGAAACAAATTCAGAATAAAACAGCGTACAAACATCGAAAGCGCCTTCATTGAATAAATCAACAATCCGTTGACTAATCATCACTGCTTCTGCAAAACCAATTCGCTTTACAGCATGCAAATCGATATGATCAATTATCAAGCCTTTGTAATCACGCGATAAAATATCCGCGCCTTTTTTACCCACAGTGATAATTTTTACTATTTTATCAGCCGCCAACAATGCCTTAATCTGCTCACGTGCACGACGAGCAATTTGCACGTTAAAAGCACCACACAAACCGCGCTCAGCAGTACACACCACCAAAAGATGTACATCATCGCGCCCCGTACCACGCATAAGAGTAGGCGCATCAACACCATCTACATCAGCAGCAACACTGGTCAAAATATCAGCCATTCTCTTCGCATAAGGGCGTGCAGACTGCGCTGCCTCTTGAGCACGATGCAACCTTGCCGCTGCAACCATTTGCATAGCTTTGGTAATCTTTTGTGTTGCTTTAACCGAAGCGATACGGTCTCTAAGATCTTTTAGTGAAGCCATTCAAGCATTCCATCAATTCATCACGAGAAATTTTTTGCATAAGTATCAAGAACAGTTATCAACTTATCTTTCAGCTCATCTGTTATTTGCTTTTGCTCAGCAATTGCCTTTAAGAGATCTTGATAATCACTACGCAAAAGCACTAAAAGTCCCTGCTCAAACCGCGCAACATCAGAAACCGCCAAAGCATCAAGATAGCCATTCACACCCGCGAAAATAACCACCACCTGTTCTTCTGTTTTGAGCGGAGAAAATTGCGGCTGCTTCAACAGCTCTGTCAAACGCGCACCCCGATTTAACAGACGCTGGGTTGACGCATCCAAATCAGAGCCAAACTGCGCAAAAGCTGCCATTTCACGATATTGCGCCAATTCACCTTTAATCGAGCCAGCAACTTGCTTCATTGCCTTAATTTGTGCAGCAGAACCAACACGCGATACAGAAAGACCAACATTTACAGCAGGACGAATTCCTTGATAAAACAAATTAGTCTCTAGAAAAATTTGCCCATCAGTAATCGAAATCACATTTGTAGGAATATAGGCAGAAACATCATTTGCTTGCGTTTCAATAACCGGCAAAGCTGTCAACGACCCAGATCCATTTTCCGCATTCAACTTCGCAGCCCGCTCTAAAAGACGCGAATGCAGATAGAAAACATCTCCCGGATAAGCTTCACGACCTGGAGGACGACGCAATAAAAGAGACATTTGACGATACGCCACCGCCTGTTTTGATAAGTCATCATAACCAATCAAAGCATGTTGCCCATTATCACGGAAATACTCACCCATAGCACACCCAGCAAGAGGTGCAATAAATTGCAGTGGTGCTGGATCAGAAGCGGTCGCTGCAACAATAATAGAATATTCCAGCGCTCCACGTTCTTCTAAAACTTTAACGAATTGTGCCACCGTCGAACGTTTTTGACCGATAGCCACATAAATACAATAAACTTTGTCTTGCTCTCGTCCAGCCCCTGTCTCATGAAAAGGTTTTTGGTTTAAAAATGTATCGAGCAAAATTGCTGTTTTTCCTGTTTGGCGATCACCAATCACCAATTCACGCTGCCCCCGTCCAATAGGGATGAGTGCGTCAATCGCTTTCAATCCGGTCGACATCGGTTCATGGACAGACTGACGCGGAATAATTCCAGGAGCCTTAACATCGACACGACGACGCTCTGTTGCTTTAATGGGCCCCTTCCCATCGATAGGGTTTCCCAACGCATCAACCACACGCCCAAGCAAAGCGGGACCCACAGGAACATCGACGATAGCGCCTAGCCGCTTTACACAATCACCTTCACGAATATCACGATCTGAGCCAAAAATGACCACACCAACATTATCAACTTCCAAATTGAGTGCCATACCACGCACACCGTTTGGAAAGGCGACCATTTCCCCTGCTTGGACATTATCCAAACCATAAACGCGAGCAATACCATCCCCTACAGAGAGAACCCAACCAATTTCTGAAACCTCAGCCTTTTGGTCAAAGTTTTTGATTTGCTCTTTTAGAATTTTTGAAATTTCAGATGGTCTAATATCCATCAGCTGACCTCTTTTTTCAATGCAAGCTTAAGTGAAGACAATTTTGTGAGAAGAGACGTATCAATTTGAGACGATCCCACACGAACGATTAATCCACCAAGAATTGTTGGATCCACAATGATGTGCAGCAAGACTTTTCCTCCAACAACACCTTCCAAAGCCTCACACAACTCTTGTCTTTGTTGAGAACTTAAAGGGCACGCAGAAACAATTTGCGCAGTAACCTGCCTACGAGCGCGTGCAACACAATGCTGAAAAGCACGTAAAATACCAAATACGGCACTAAGCCTACGGTTTATTGCAATAACGCGTAAAAAATTACCAATGACCTGCCCTGCGTTTTTATCAGCAAATTTGATGTTTGCACAAACAGATTGCATCACCTTAATTTGCTCTTTAACTGAAAAGAATGGACTAAGCACAAAGCATTTTAAATCCTTATGCTCCAAAACAAGCAAAAGATCCTCTACTGCCTTTTCAACCTTTTCAACGTTTCCGGCTTCTTGAACGCAATCAAAAAGCGCTTGCGCATAGCGTTGATCTACCAACGGCAGCGGTATGAGAGAAAATGAATCCGACACGAAATACCGCCTCTTTCCCTTGAGCGACTCTCTGATAGTTATCAGATGAAATGAAACAGACATTCTCAATCTTAAGAATCTTTTTCTTAAAACCTAGAACAAAAATCACTTGGTTTCTAGCATAGACATAGCCGACTCGCAACACCACAAATCGCTGCTTTTTAAAAATTTTAATAAAATATTCAAAATATTTTTGAAAAGCATTTTTTT
>NZ_JBHIOZ010000023.1:12717-19467 GCF_042195805.1 Bartonella sp. AP57NXGY
TGGATGCTTATTCTGAATAATATAAGAGTTCAAGTAAAGCACCTTAAGCAAAGAGATCTTCACTTATGCGATACTGGTTTTAGAAAAAACTTTGCGGATCAATATCAATTTGAACCCGAACGGAACTGGGCATTTTGGGTGTACCGCTAAGCATTGCACGTATAAACCCTTGTATATCAAAAGAACGCTGTCCTTGCAGCAAAAGCCGAAAACGATAACGCCCCCGAACCAAAGCCAAAGGCGCTTCTGCTGGTCCCATAACCGAGATATTTTTTTCCCGTGGCGCTGCCTGACGCAATGCGCGCGCATAATGTTCTGCTGCTTGGCGCTGTTGTGCAGACACGATCAAAGAGGCAAGCCGCCCATAGGGAGGCAAATGATAATGCTGACGTGCTGCAATCTCACGTGTGTAAAAATCTTCTGGCTGGCATGCAAGTAAGGCTTTGATGACCGGATGATCTGGTTGATAAGTTTGCAATAATCCTAAACTTTTCAATCCCACACGCCCTGCTCTTCCGGTAACTTGAGAAAGCAGCTGATAGGTACGTTCACTTGCGCGTAAATCGCCATTGGCAAGACCAAGATCAGCATCAATAACACCAACCAGAGAGAGCTTGGGAAAATGATGTCCTTTAGCGACTAACTGTGTTCCAATAATAATGTCCACATCGCCATTTGCAATGGCTTGTAATTCGCTTCGCAACTTCCCAATCCCTCCTTTGAGATCTGTTGAAAGAATCAATGATCGCGCTTGAGGAAAAAGCATTTGTGTTTCTTCGGCAATTCTTTCCACACCCGGTCCGCAAGCCACAAGATGATCTAATGTCCCGCATTCAGGACAGGCTTCAGGAAGTGGTTCATGATATCCACAATGATGACATTTCAGTTGCCCTTGCGCACGATGTTCGACCAACCAACTTGAACAATCGGTACAATGAAAACGATGTCCGCAAATTCGGCATAAAGTCAAAGGTGCATAACCACGACGATTAAGAAAAAGAAGAGCTTGTTCGCCCTTATCAAGCGTTTGTTTTAAAGCCCTTTCAAGAGCAAAGGAAATAAAGCGCCCCTTTTGCACTCCTCCTTGGCGCATATCAATCACCCGCAACTGTGGAAGTGCAACTTCTTTAAAACGGGAAGGTAAATGCACCTTTTGATAACGCCCTTTTAAAACATTGGCTTGGCTTTCAATCGACGGTGTTGCTGAAGATAAAATAACAGGAAAATGCTCAAAAGAGCCCCGTGCAACAGCCATATCACGCGCATGATAAAAAATGCGCTCTTCTTGTTTATAAGCGCTATCATGCTCTTCATCGACAACAATCAAGCCAAGCTCATGAAAGGGAAGAAAAAGTGCCGAACGAGCCCCCGCAACGACACGCACCCGCCCTTCTGCAACTTGCCGCCAGACGCGTTCTCTACGACGTGGCGTCAGATCAGAATGCCATTCTGCTGCCGCAGCGCCAAAACGTGCATAAAAACGATCTAAAAACTGCTGAGTTAAAGCAATTTCCGGCAATAAAATTAAAACCTGCTTGCCCCCTTTGAAAGCTTGAGCGACCGCTTCAAAATAAACTTCCGTCTTTCCTGATCCGGTAACACCATCAAGCAAAAAAACTTGAAACTGAGAAGATAAAACACCTTCCCGCAATAATGTTGCTGCTTCATTTTGCGCTCCCTGCAACTGAGGGGGACAAAAATCAGGATCAGGCATTGCCACAAGATCAGGAGCAGGAACCTTAACATCTTCAAAAATTCCTAGCGCTTTTAAACCTTCAACAACAGAAACCGAAGTTCCAGCCGCATGTGCCAGACCAGAACGTGTCCATATCTTCTCATTACGCACCAATTCCAAAATCCGTGATCGCGCTGGTGTGAGACGTTCTACATTTCCACCACAATATCGCAAACCCAGCATCTGCGCTTCCGGCTCTAAAGCAGCCGGTACCGACAAAACCAATCGTGCTACAAGACCAAAAGGTGCCATTGTATAGCGACTAACAAAACGCAAAAATGTGATCATTTCTGCCTTTAATGGGGGACAATCAAAAACATGAAGCAGAGAGCGTAATTTTTCACGCGCCACAGGAGCAGACTTTTGCCCATCGGCTGTCTGCTCTCCAACGTCCACAACAAAACCGCAAAGCTCACGCCCCATCAACGGAACCCGAACAAAGGAACCAACGTTCACCTCCATAGAAGATGGAACTTTATAACTATAAGCGTGAGCAACAGGAAGAGGAACCAATACGGATACAATCTTTTCCTCTATCATGTTTGAATTCATCTTTTAAACCAATCTACGACCTATTGAACACCAACAGGCCTAAACCTTAATCTTTAAACACTCTTATAAAATTCATTGCAGGATTCAATCCCCCCGATTACAACACTTTTCTAACAAAAATTCTTTTTAATACTCATTTCATCACCAAAGTGCCAATAAAAGAACCAATCTCATCGTCTATAATAAAAAACTCTATAGCAAAAAAAACAGCGCCATTCTTCTGTGCAAATAAAGCGCATCACTATTAAGCATTCAACATGCTATCGGTTAAGTGCATCCTTCAACAAAGCGATCCCATAGTATGACTTCTTCCCAACGCACACTTTTATTTTTTTACCGCCTCATATCTCAATTTATCTTCAACAAACTGATTTATAAAGATATAATCATCATTTTACCTATTGTAATAAAACCCTCAATACGATGAATTTTTCTCATTTCAACCCCATCGAGGAACATTTGTAAATCCTTATTGATGAAAGAGTATCCCATGATTTTAATTATAGGGAGAATAATATTGCAAATGGAGCCGTTACAATATTCACCTTGGCTTTGTGCCAAAACGTGAAAACACGTGTATACATCTTTCAGCTTGATTGAGAATCAAGCAACAATACAAGCAGCACAAAAGCGTATTGTTGAAGAATGGAGAACACAGAATAAATCAATGTAATTGACCATAAAAAAACCCTTCATGCGTAAAATTTTACAGGCGTTCTTCAACAGTGTTTTACGACAAAATAAATCCATCCGCTTTCATCAAAAACAAAGTTAAACATACCCCCTAAAAAAGGAAGGTATCTTATGATGCACTCTCAAATATCAAGAGCAATCGCAAATAGGAAATGAGCAAAGTGTTTGATAATGCTAGCTTATTTCCATAAATATAAAAACACCGCTACGCAAAGATGCCAATACGCAAAAATGTTGGTACGCAATGAATTCTATACCTTATCACGAGTAACACTATGAAATGGGTGTGGAAACGATAAATCATATTTCTTTACCGAAAACGGGTACATGATTAACACCATAGCATTCTTGTTCTTTACACAGATATTAATTCTTTCTCTTGCTTTTGCAGTCAACAATAGCGCATAACAAAAAATAGGATAAAGCTAAAAAGAAGAGGTTAGAGATGAAATTTTTTGTGGATAGCGCCAATATTGAAGAAATTCAAGAGTTACAGAATTTAAGCCTTGTTGATGGTGTTACCACCAATCCCTCTCTTATCCTAAAATCAGGACGCAATATTCTTGATGTTACAAAAGAAATTTGTGCTCTCGTTAGCGGACCTGTTTCTGCTGAAGTTGCAGCAACGGAATTTGAAAGCATCATGAAAGAAGCAGCTGTTTTAGCAAAGATTGCCGACAATATTTGTATCAAGCTTCCTTTAACACTCGATGGATTAAAAGCCTGTAAAGCCCTCACAGCAGCAGGACTAAAAACAAATCTCACACTTTGTTTTTCTGCCAATCAAGCCTTATTAGCCGCCAAAGCAGGCGCAACATTCGTTTCACCTTTTATTGGTAGACTTGATGATTGTGGAAATGATGGAAGTGAACTGCTTCATGAAATTCGCACAATTTATGATAACTATAACTTTGAAACACAAATCTTGGCCGCTTCAATCCGCACCGTTAATCATGTCAAAGAAGCAGCACTCAGTGGTGCTGACATTGCAACAGTTCCACCAGCAATCTTAAAAGCACTGGTCAAACACCCTCTCACCGACAAAGGGTTGCAAATATTCCTCGACGACTGGAAAAAAACAGGACAAAATATTGCTTAATATCTAGAATTTTTATTGGAAAGATCTTTTGAAAGTAACAAAAAGATCTGTTCAGCCAACTCTTCCGCAACACGTTTTTTTGCATCTTCTTCTGCTTGCAGCGTTGCATATTCTTGACGAAGTCGCTCAAAAGATGCATTCATCATTGCTGTTCCTTTTGCAACAAGAGTATTTTTCATATCCTGCAAAGTGTAAGAAGCTCTGCTCATAACAGTTCCAACAGAAGGTCGTCCCTTTCTCTTTTTCTCGAAATCAACCTCTATCTGCATAGATTCTCTTGTAAAGACGGATATCTGTAATGCCAATTGATAAGCAGGTAGAGAAGGTTTAGCACCATTTCCATACAAAAGAAAAAGCAGATGGTTGCGCACCATTTGTCCAAAACGATCCGAAGGTTCTTCCACAACAATAGAAGCAAGCTTTTGCGCTAATCCCAAAGAAGCTTGTCCAGAAGGGTATCCAGAAGCAGGATTCCCATAAGAAGCAGAATCCATTGTCATTGCACTCTGCAACTCTTGACGGTAAAGCGGTTCAACTTTGCATCCACACAACAGTGTGAATACACCAGCTAAAATGACAAGAATAGAACTTCTAAAAAACGACATTCACAATCCTTTGTGGAACAACAATGATTTTTTTCACAGGCTTTTCAATTAGCTGCGCCTTTACAAAATCTAACGCCAAAACCGCTTCTTTAATCATCACCTCATCAGCAGTTGCTGCAACGCTCACCTCACCACGTTTTTTACCATTAATTTGTACTGGCAAAGTATAGCATTCCGCAACGGTTAACGTGGGATCATAAATAGGCCAAGCAAGCGCAGATATTAAATTTTTTCCCCCTAAAGCAGCATGACATTCTTCTGCTAAATGGGGCATCATGGGTGCAATCATAGCAAGAAAAAAATCCATAGCTTGACGTAAAGAAGCTTTCATTTCATCGTCAACACTTTCTATCCTATTTAACAACGGCGCCATAATATTCAAGAATTCATAAAGGCGTGCAATAGCCCGATTAAAAGCGAATTTTTCCAAATCATCTTCTACAGCGTGGAGCGTGCGATGTGCGACCTTTGAGAGTTCCAAAGCCGCTCCCTGATGCCCTGCACAAGGCGCCACATCCTTTAAAATAGAAGCACTCACAGCCACATGGCGCCAAACACGCTGTACAAAGCGATGTGCACCTTCAACACCAGATTCTGTCCAAATGACATCCCGCTCGGGAGGAGAATCTGACAACACAAACCAACGCACAGTATCAGCGCCATAAGATGCAATAATATCATCAGGATCAACGACATTCTTTTTTGATTTTGACATTTTCTCAATCAAACCAATCGTCACTTCACTTTGATCGGTTAATTTATAAGCACACCGCTTTCCATCTTTTTCAACAATCGAAATTTCTGCTGGAGAAACCCACCCTTGATCATCCCGATAGGTTTCATGCACCACCATCCCTTGGGTAAAAAGCCCCTTAAAAGGCTCATCTACCGTCACATGACCGACCAATTTCATAGCACGCATAAAAAAGCGCGCATAAAGAAGATGCAAAATGGCATGCTCAATTCCACCAATATATTGTTGCACAGGCAACCATTCAGCTGTTGCTTGTTTGTCAACAGGTCCCTGCGCAAAAGGAGCCGTAAAGCGTGCATAATACCAAGAAGAGTCAACAAATGTGTCCATGGTATCGGTTTCGCGTTTGGCAGGTTGACCACAGGAAGGACAAGTAACATTTTGCCATGTTTCATGTCGTGCAAGAGGATTTCCTGGTTGATCAAAAGTAACATCATCAGGCAACACAACCGGTAAATTGGCACGTGGAACAGGAACAACCCCACAAGTTGTACAATGGATCATCGGAATGGGGCACCCCCAATAACGTTGACGTGAAATCCCCCAATCACGCAAACGAAATTGCACTGTTTTCTTCCCTTGCGGTTGCCCATTGAGCATTTGTTTTTCAAGCTTTTTAGCAGCTTCTTCAAAAGCTTGTCGGGGTGTCAAACCATCCAAAAAACTGGAATTGATCATCACCCCATCACCCGTATAAGGTGTTTCAGGTGTGACAAAATCTTCTGCTTGCTCTCCTTTTGGCAAAACCACGGGTTTTATTGGAAGATCATATTTACGCGCAAAATCGAAATCTCTCTGATCATGAGCTGGACAACCAAAAACAACCCCTGTTCCATAGTCCATAAGCACAAAATTCGCGATATAAACGGGAATATGTACTGTTGAATCGAAAGGATGAACAGCCAAAAGGGGCGTGAGAAACCCTTGTTTTTCAGCTGTTTCAAGTGCTGCCGTTGTCGTTCCACCACACCGACAATTTTCAATAAAAGCACTCAACGCTTTGTCTTTTTTTGCCAAAGCTTGTGCAATAGGATGATCAACAGACAGAGCCAAAAAGGAAGCGCCAAACAGTGTATCAGGACGCGTTGAATAACAAACAACCTCATCAAATTTCTCACAAACATCATCAGCATCACCCGCCGACTTTAAGGCCCAACGAATCAGCAAACCTTGTGATTTTCCAATCCAGTTTTTTTGCATGGTGCGAACTTTTTCCGGCCATTGGTTCAGCTCTTCAAGCCCTGCCAAGAGATCTTCACTAAAGTCGCTAATTTTGAAAAACCACTGCGTCAACTCACGTTGTTCAACCAAC
>NZ_JBHIOZ010000023.1:19567-20844 GCF_042195805.1 Bartonella sp. AP57NXGY
TGCACTTTATTTTGCATAGCGGCATTTTCAGCCGGCATCCCAAAAGCATCCCACCCCATGGGATGAAGCACATTAAACCCCTTGGCGCGTTTATAGCGTGCAACCACATCCCCCATGGCATAATTGCGCACATGCCCCATGTGAATGCGCCCAGAAGGATAAGGAAACATTTCTAAAACATAATATTTTTCACGAGCATCTTCTTGAAGAGTCTGAAAAATTTTCTTTTCATCCCAAATTTCTTGCCATTTTTTTTCTCTCGCACGTGGATTATAGCGTTCGCCTATATTATAATGTCCAATTGTCATTCCCATTATACTCTTTTAATAAAACAGAACCAAAAACTTGTTTTATTATGCTTGACCATGGATTAACCTCATCGTCAACATTTTCGTGAAATATTTCCCTAAGTATTTTATAAAACTTTAAAAAAAACGACCAACTCTTGAACAAAAAAGGTAAAGCACAAAAACATGAATACACAAACGCCCCTCGATGCCCCTTCCATTGAAGCATGGCAAAACCTTCAAAAAGACATTGCTGAAACATGTCAAGAGTTACAACGCCCTGTAGAAGAAATTGAACTTATCGCTGTTTCAAAAACTGTTTCTGCTATTGATATACGACCCCTTTTGCAAGCAGGCCAATCTTTATTTGCAGAAAACCGCGTACAAGAAGCAGCACAAAAATGGCCTGCTTTACGTCAACAATTTGAAAATATTAAACTCCATCTCATCGGTCCCCTACAATCAAATAAAGCCGCTGAAGCTGTCAAAATTTTTGATGTTATTCAAACGGTTGATCGTGAAAAAATAGCCAAAGTTTTGATGGAAGAAATGCAAAAGCAAAAAAAGAATCTCCCCTGCTATGTTCAAGTCAACATTGGGTTAGAACCGCAAAAAAGTGGTGTTGCACCCCAAGAAGTGATCCCTTTTGTTTCTCAATGCAAAAACAACTATAGACTCGATATCATCGGACTTATGGGCATCCCCCCTGTCGACGAAAACCCCGGTCCCTATTTCGCTCTTCTAGCAAAATTAGCAAAACAAGCAGGTCTTCCAAAGCTTTCCATGGGTATGTCCAGTGATTTCAAAACCGCTCTACAGTTTGGCTCTAATGTCCTTCGCATTGGCTCCGCTTTATTTGGAAAACGCCCTGTGTAAAGCAATTTCCCCTCATATAAATCTATTCCCCCTTCAATAAATTCCCATTGAAGATTCTACGAACAAGCCAAAAACAGCAGAAATGAGAAAAATATTTCCTTCAATCTCAATAAA
>NZ_JBHIOZ010000024.1:0-10380 GCF_042195805.1 Bartonella sp. AP57NXGY
GAAACGAAAAAAAGTAATCAAGGCTCTTCTTATCGTCTTTGCGCTTTTTGTACTTTGGTTTAGCTATAAGTGGACGACGCAATGGCGTTATATGCTGTCCACTGAAGATGCCTATGTACAAGGAGATATAGCCGCTATTGCGACTAAATTAAATGGATATATTGAAAAAATTGCCATTAAAGCCAACCAAGTTGTAAAAAAGGACGATGTTTTATTTTACTTAGACAATGGTGATTATCAAATAGCCTTGGATCAAACAGAAGCGCATCTTGACACACAGAAAAAAACACTTCTACGCATTGATGCGCAAATCACAGCCGCTCGTAGTTCTTTAGATGATGCAAAAGCACAAAAAGCAGCCGCTTCAGCCATAGCAACCAATGCACAACTCACCTTAAAACGTGTAACAGAACTGAAAGCCAATCGTTATGCTCCTCAATCCAATGTTGATGATGCCAAATCCGCTTATGAACAAGCCATTGCGAATGTTAACAGAGCGGATGCAAAAATGGCTTCAGCACGTGCAAATATCCGAGTGCTAGAAGCGCAACGAAGTGAAACAGAAAGCGAAACAAAGAGTTTAGAGCTCTCGCGTAAAAAAGCACAACGTGATCTTGATTCGACCATTATACGAGCGCCATTTGATGGAGTTATAGGAAATTTAACAGCAAAAACGGGAGATTTTGTTGTAAATGGCCAACGTCTTGCGGCGTTAGTCCCCATACATGCACTTTATATTGAAGCAAACTATAAAGAAACACAGCTACAAGACATTCATACCGGACAAAAAGCTTATATTTCTGTTGATGCCTTCGAAAATGATGTTTTTACAGGAACAGTGCTTTCTATTTCGCCCGCAACAGGCGCTGTTTTTTCTCTTCTGCCTCCACAAAATGCTACCGGTAACTTTACAAAGATTGTCCAGCGCATTCCCGTACGTATTTCTATTCCAGAAGAAGTCTTAAAAACCGGACATATCCGAGCAGGAATGAGTGTTTCGGTGAAAATTGATACACGTACAAAGCCACAAGATAAAAGTCTCTTATAAAAAAGTAGAAGATCTTACTATGACATCTTCCATACCAGAGCTCATACAGTCTCAAGAACGCATAGGAATGCGCAAAATTGTAGTTTTTATAGCTATGTCTTTTGGCATGTTTATGGCAATCTTAGATATCCAAATCGTTTCCTCTTCTTTAGCTGAAATTCAAGCGGGTCTTACAGCAAGCTCTGAAGAAATTTCATGGGTTCAAACTTCCTATCTCATCGCTGAAGTCATCATGTTGCCGCTTTCTGGATTTTTAGGAAGATTGCTTTCAACACGTGTTTTCTTCACCATATCAGCGATCGGGTTTACGATTACTTCTGTTCTTTGTGCAACAGCAACATCTATTGGAGAGATGATTTTGTATCGCGCACTACAAGGTTTTATTGGTGGAGGAATTATCCCAAGCGTTTTTGTCGCCTCTTATGTTCTTTTTCCTCCTTCCAAACGCCCAATTGTTACCCCTATTGTTGGACTAGTAGCAACATTGGCCCCCACCATTGGTCCAACCGTGGGAGGCTATATTTGTCATCTCTCATCATGGCATTGGCTCTTTCTCATCAATGTACCCTGCGGGATTATCATCTCAATTCTCGCTTGGAAATTAATTGATTTTGATAAAGCTGATCCCTCTTTAATGAAGAAGTTTGATTGGTTAGGATTCATTTCTATGGCTACTTTCTTGGGAACTTTAGAGTATATTCTAGAAGAAGGAGCACGTCATGATTGGCTGAGTGATACGCTGATTCGGGATTTGTTCATTACCATGATTCTTGCTGCAGCCTTATTCTTCTGGCGTGCTTTTACAGTAAAAGAACCCATTGTAGATCTCTCTACTTTTTCTAATTTTAATTTTTCAGCTGCATCCATTTTTTCCTTTTCATTGGGAATAGGCCTTTATGGACTCACGTACCTTTATCCTGTCTATTTAAGCCAAATCCGCCACTTTGATGCTCTCATGATTGGAGAAACATTGTTTCTTTCAGGATTCGTCATGTTATTAACTGCCCCGCTTGCTGGATTTCTTTCAGCACGAATGGATGCACGTTTAATGATGGCAATAGGACTTTTTGGTTTTGCAATAGGTATTTGGATGGCGAGCTCTATCACAGATAACTGGGATTTTTGGCAGCTTTTTTGGCCGCAAGTTTTCCGTGGTGCTTCTGTAATGTTATGTATGGTTCCTATTAATAATATTGCCTTGGGAACACTCCCACCAGAACGGATGCAAAATGCTTCTGGACTCTTTAATCTCACCCGGAATCTAGGTGGGGCTGTAGGGCTTGCCATTATCAACACTCTCATAACAAAACGCACAGACTTCCATCATGAACGAATAGCCGAAACTCTTAACTACGCAAACAGACAAGCAACTGAAATGCTTTCAAATCTTACTGTATTATTCAAAACAGAAACCTTTGATTCCTATACTCTGGCTCTTTCTCAATTGTTTGGTATGGTACGCATACAAGCAACCATTATGGCTATTAGTGATATTTTCTTTATCATAACCATCATCTTTGGTGTTTTGACATTTATGACCATATTTCTCAAAAAAATACCACCTCTCATGGATTCACCACCAAATCACTAAGCTTAATTAAAATTGAGAAATATTTTTTATCCTTATCACTTTCCTCGTTTCCTATGCACTTTATCTTGTCTCAAGAGACAGTATAAATAAGCATATGATTCTAAATGATTCTTCTGATAAAAATTCTTTTAATGCGGGCTCTTTCCGCACTTAAAAACAACTTCTCGCATACAAAAATTGTTCTAGATGATCGGTAAACAAAGAGCTTATCTAAAGTGCTCCACACCATAAAGATAAAGCAGCCATTTCTATAAGATTTTTGATTTATCACCATAGGGCACAAAAGATTAAAAGATTCTTTGCCCTTCACTCTTTTGATTCTTACAAGAATATTCATAAAAGATTTATGATTCTTATGATTTTTATTCACGCACATATTTCTCTTATAATGTGTAGGATAACGTTTTTTTTGATTCTGAATGCAAAATTTTACATGAGAAAATCATTTTGTATTTGATACTCTCATGCCAATTGCAAAACGATTTACCTTTATAGCAAAAAAGTAATGATATATTTTTTTCAAAAAAGCTGCTTTTAAACATGTAATTTTATTTTTTTACACTCTTTAAAAAAAGCTGATACCTACAATTTTGATTCTACTGCTGCATATTTTTCTTTCTTAAGCCCCTTCTCTTTCAACAAGCGCTAAAATTGTATAAAATTTCTCAAAATATCTCTCTATTGAATCAATCAAAACCATTCCCTTGCACATAAAAAGCAAAGAAATAAAAACTGTTTAAGAAAAAAGTAAAACATCCAACCGTTTTGATGCAAGATTTATCAACGATATTGAAAACTGGAAAACTGTATGATGATAGCGACTTTAAAAGAACACAAGACAACTCAAAAATCCGGTTCCTTCAGTATTATAAAATAAGACACTATTTCAAAAAATGAGCTTAAAATATATTCTTACTCACTTAACTGAAATTATCAAAAATAAGAAACCAGCCCCATAAAGAAAAAGCCATATAATAAAATCGCAATACAACTCCCCAAAACTTTGTACCGCTAAATACCTTGGCACTGTCAAAACGGTATGCTCTTCTCAATGGCAGCTGCTGAAAAACGAAATAAACACTATCTTCAAGCGACTTTATGATGCTGAAAACGATTTGAAACTTCTCGTTCTCCACTAGGAACCAAAGTGCCATAACACCCAGAAAGATAATGTGGTATCAGTTCCAACGCTTGAAAGCGATGTTTTTCGTAAGGACCAGGCATTGCCAAATTTTCTGTTAAACTATTTGAAAAGCCAAAACGTTGATAAAATTCAAAATCCCCTACCAGCAAAATGGCGCCATATCCCAATTTTTTTGCTGTTTCAATTGCATGGCGGACTAAAATTGATCCTATTCCCATACCAGCACATTCAGACGCAACAGCCAAGGGGCCTAAAAGTAAAGCATGTTGTGTTTCATTTTTTTCTTTAGAAAAAGAAACATGCCAAAGACGGACACTTCCCACAAGCTCTCCAAGCACATTTTTAACCACAAAAGAGAGCCCTTGAGCAGCCAAACGACCACGACGTAAAACCTCTGATGATTTACGTTTACGTCCATACCCCATCATTGAATCAAGCAAATTTTCTCGATAAGGCTTATCGGCTTCTTGCTCCAATAAAAGTGTAAAACATGCCCCATCTTTTGTTTGAAAATTAATCATGTTCATCTCTATAACCGCCCTCTTACAGCGCCATGACGAGCATAGCAAAAAATCTAAAAAACTATAGTTAAAAGGAAATGTCAGATCACATATGATCGTAAAGGCTCAAAACCATTAAAAGCAACCGATGCGTAAGTTGTTGTGTAAGCACCCGTTCCATGAATCAATATTTCATCTCCTATCGTTAGGGATAGAGGAAGCGGATAAGGTGTTTTTTCATAGAGAACATCTGCCGAATCGCATGTCGGTCCAGCCAAAATACAAGGCTCCATCACCTTATCATCATGAGGTGTCTCAATAGGATAACGAATGGCTTCATCCATAGTCTCAGCAAGACCATTAAATTTCCCAATATCAAGATAAACCCATCGTACATTATCGTTATCAGCTTTTTTAGATATTAGAACAACTTCTGTACGAATAACACCAGCATTGCCAACCATCGCACGTCCTGGCTCAATAATCGTCTCAGGGATACGATTACCAAAATGCTTTTTCAATGAATCAAAAACTGCTGTACCATAAGCTTGTTCTGTAGGGACATCTTTCAAATAACGCGTTGGAAAACCGCCCCCCATATTCACCAACCTTAGTGAAATGCCTTCTTGTTCCAAACGCTTAAAAACTGTAGAAGCATCCGATAAAGCACGATCCCACGCACTCAAATCAACCTGCTGAGATCCAACATGAAAAGAAACACCATAGGCTTGCAAACCCAATTGGTGTGCCCGTCTTAGAACATCAACCGCCATATCTGGAACACAACCAAATTTGCGTGACAATGGCCACTCTGCACCTTTGCCATCGGTAAGAACACGGCAAAAAACACGTACTCCTGGAGCAACACGCGCAATTTTTTCCACTTCTTCAACACAATCAACAGCATAAAGTGAAACTCCCAATGCATATGCTCGTGCAATATCACGCTCTTTTTTAATCGTATTTCCAAAAGAAATACGCTCTGACGTTGCTCCTGCTTTTAAAGCCATTTCAATTTCTGCAACAGAAGCCGCATCAAAAGAAGATCCTAAAGAACTTAGCAAACGCAAGATTTCAGGAGCTGGATTTGCCTTTATTGCGTAAAAAATACGAGACTGCGGCAGAGCTTTTTCAAAATTTAAATAGTTATCACGAACAACATCAAGGTCAACAATTAAGCATGGACCTTCAGAACGATGTGTTGCAAGAAAATCGCGAATACGTTGCGTTGCCATCTGCAATTCTCCTTGAGGGAACGCTCCCCCACTCTATGCTTAGACAGCCAAAGCTGCCAAAAGCTAAAGGACAAAAAACACACAACAACCATCCCCATTCTGATTACAAAAAACCAGAAATTAGCATTGCATGCTGCGAAAGAACAGCGCGAAACCGCGTTATTCTATTTTATATGCCTTTTTGATTGGAGTTGAGAAAACCACTTCCGCACTGAAGGCAATGAGGTGTGCCTCTATAGTTATCCCAGCATTTAAAAGCTGGAAGACACCAGAAAGGCCCGCACCGTCGTTGCTTCAAGATGTCCTCATTCTTGCAATTGGCTGTAAGAATGACTGGAGCGGTTAGTTCCAGGTACCGTACCGGTTAATCTCACCATTTGAGAACCAGCGGACACCCACAGGCACGTGCGACTTTGGGCAAGGCATCCTATAAAACGAATTCTTTCTCATTTCAATCATTTTTTTAATTTTAAACATTTTTTAATTCTTAAAGATAAAATGATGCGAAAAAACAACACTCTCCCCCAGACAAAGCCATCCATCCGCTTTCATGAGATCACACCCTTACATTATCCGTACAACATAAATCACTGTCTTGCGTTTAAAGCCCCTCGTTTCTTTACCCTATTCTATCTCCTAATATCTGCAGCAGAAAATAACGCAAATAAATTACTCAAAACATTAATTTATAATGATAATTTATTATTGTACCCTTAAACAAAAATCCCATTATAAAATCCTCTTATTTCAACCCTCTTACAATGAATCAATTAAAATCATTCTTTTGCGTATCACAAATAAAAAACAATTGAAAAAAGGAGTACCTCTTATATATCCTCTCAAATGCAAAGATGACCAACATTGAAGACTGAGGATAGTAACGACTGAAGCACCATAATCTTTAAAGATAACGTGTCCTTCCCCCAACAAAACACCATTATCTTTCTCATTTACATCCTAAAAAACATCCCTACTTCCACATTCATTTCACAGCATCGCTTAAGCAAAATATCATGAAGAATTCCCCGTATAATATAGCTTGTATGATATAGATCAACTACATCTCACCCTCTTTATACTTATGAAATTAAAAACAAACGCTCCCATTCTATCTGCCAACTCCCAATATTGCAGAAACTCCTACATTGAAATGTTTCATAACACCTTATCTAAAATGATTTTTGTCCACACGTTGCTCCCATTTGCAACGTACAAGTGAATGAATTTTACGCGATTCGTTCTCATCTAATCTGAAAGCAACAAAGTTCACAATATTGAACTCTTTTATTCGAATGAATAATAAATTATCATTATAAATTAATGTATTATATTAAATTCTGAAATCATAAACTCCTATTATCATTTTATTTTTCCACCTAGCATCTGCTTTTTAATCACATCTTATTCATACGCTTTTCTCTTAAACTATAATCTCCCTCCTCTGCGCTGTTGGTGAACGGCTTTTCTATTTTAAAATGAAAAGTATTTGAAATACTCAATCCTATAAAGTCAAAGAAAGTAAACAATCTATAATGATTACTTATAAGTCAAATAATTTAACATAAACAAAAAGACCGAATAATATCCGGTCTTATAAAATATTTTTCTACTAATATTAAAAAACTCTTCTCTCTTAAATTTAAGAGAAAAACGCTACAATTTAAAGCCCTACACTGCGATATCCTTATGTCCCTTGATGAGAATCAATTGCACGCAACTTCAACAATTGAAATTGCCTATGGCGCTCACGAAAGCGCTCTCTATCGGCTTCACTACGCGTGTTATAACAAGCATCACAGGAAACACCTTCCTCATAATGAGGCGATAATTTGCTTTCAGCATTAAGAGGAGAACGACACGCGCGACATAATTCGCGTCCACATTCTTCAAGACCATGTTGAACAGAAACACGCTCATCAAAAACAAAACACTCACCCCACCATAAACTTTTCTCTTTTGGAATTTTTTCTAAATATTTTAGAATACCTCCTTTTAGATGGTAGACTTGCTCATAACCAAGATCACGAACATAAGCTGTTGATTTTTCACACCGAATACCACCTGTACAAAACATGGCAATTTTCTTTTTTTTCTTTAACTCAGCCTCATGTTTACGCACCCATTCAGGAAATTCGCGAAATGTTTTAATCTGCGGATCAATCGCTCCTTGAAAACTCCCTATCGCATATTCATAGTCATTCCGTGTATCGATTAAAATTGTCTCTTCATCTTGAATAAGAGCATTCCAATCTTCAGGATCGACATAAGTACCAACAACTTTTAGCGGATCAACCCCTTCAACCCCCATCGTCACAATCTCTTTTTTCAACCGCACTTTCATGCGATGAAAAGGCATTTTTGATGCCCATGAATATTTAATCTCCGGCGTTTGAAACGCTGGCTCAGCCGTAATAAAATCCACCAATGCCTCAATCGCATCACAAGAACCAGCAACTGTTCCATTAATGCCCTCTTGTGCTAAAAGCAGAGTGCCTTTGATATCCTTTGCTTGACATAAATCCTGCAAAGGTTTTTGTAATTGATGATAATGCTTCAAATCTGCAAAGCAATAAAGTGCAGCAACTTTAAAATTCTTTTCCATGTGTTTTGCCATAACGCGCGTTTCATTCAATTTCAAGATTTATTCATGTACTCTTTAACATATTGTGCTTAATCAAACGATACAAATAATATCATCTCCAAGAAGAAAAAATATCATGTGCCAAAAAAGAGAAAAGCTTTTATTATATCTCCAAGGACAAACTGTTATACCTGTTTTACTCATTGACAATCTACAAAGTGCTGTACCCTTAACACGCGCTCTTGTCAAAGGTGGATTAAAAACAATTGAGATCACCTTGCGAACACCAAATGCCCTCAAAGCAATTCAGAAAATTACACAAGAAGTCCCTGAAGCAATTGTTGGAGCCGGCACAATTCTCAACACAACACATTACGAAAAAGCCGAACAAGCTGGAGCCAAGTTTATTGTAAGCCCCGGATTATCCAATGAACTAATCAATTGTGCAAAAAATAGTGAAATTCCCCTTCTTCCCGGTGCAATGACCCCAAGTGAACTCATGCAAGCATTAAACAAAGGCTATTCATATCTTAAATTTTTCCCTGCTGAAGCTACTGGGGGTATTTCCTTCATCGAAGCTTTAGCATCTCCCTTCTCTGATATCCGGTTTTGCCCAACAGGCGGTATTACACAAAAAAGTGCAACACAATGGCTCCAACTGCCCAATGTCTTCTGCGTTGGAGGTTCTTGGATAGCGCCCCAAAAACTCATTGCAATAAGTGATTGGGATTCGATTACTGCATTAGCATATACCGCATCACAACTTCCCTCTCCCTCGAAAAAAGCTCTTTCTACAATATAATGTAATGTGCAAGAATATCAGCCCCTTCAACAAGACCAAAGCTTTCACACATCCTTGCGCAATCTTTTAACATCGTCATAAAACCATAAATCATCACCCGATCTTCATTAGGATGAATTTTGCGAGTTCTATTGTTTCAAAGCCGCTTGTTTCAAAAAAGCACCACTCTCCATAACAGTCGTAATACGCCCCATATGCTCAGAAAGCTCACGAGTGGTCATAGGATAAAATTTCAGCTGTTGTGCATATGCCCCACAATGAGTGGATCTTATTGCAAAAAGGAAACAAGATCTTTTGCACAAATTGACTCATTCTTTTCGCGCGTTATTTAAATAAGAACAACTTCTGAAAATTTTTCATAAATGTCAGGCTCACGAATAAAGCTTGCAAAAGAAAAAAAAACCGTACCGGTTTGAAAGAAGATAAAGCATCAACTTTCCCACTCATTACTCCACAAAAGCGCGCTCTACAACATAAGTAGCAGGAGCATTATTGGCCCCTTCAACAAGACCAAAGCTTTCACACATCCTTGCGCAATCTTTTAACATAGCCATGGAACCACAAATCATCACCCGATCCTCATCAGGATGAATCTTAGGAAGGCCTGTTGTTTCAAAAAAGTCCCCACTTTCCATCACAGTTGTAATACGACCCATATGCTCAGAAGCTTCACGAGTAGTCATAGGATAAAATCTCAACTGTTGTGCATACTCTCCAATGAGTGGATCTTGTTGCAAAGAGGAAACAAGATCTTTTGCATAAATTAACTCATTTTTTTCGCGCGTTGTTTGAATAAGGACAACTTCTGCAAATTTTTCATAAGTTTCAGGATCACGAATAAGGCTTGCAAAAGGAGCAATCCCCGTCCCAGTTGAAAGAAGATAAAGACGTTTTCCAGGAATAAGAGCATCAAGCACCAGCGTTCCTGTAGATTTTTTACGCATGAGAACTGTATCACCAATTTTAATTTTTTGGAGATGCTCGGTTAAAGGTCCCCCTGGAACTTTTATCGAAAAAAACTCAAGCTGTTCATCCCAAAAGGGACTTGCAATCGAATAAGCGCGATAAATCGGCTTTTCTGCATTTGGCAAACCGATCATAACAAACTCACCCGAACGAAAACGAAAACTTTCCGGACGATTCAGACGGAATTTAAATAACCGATCTGTATAGTGACAAACCTCTTGGACAGTAAGGGCGAACACATTCTCAGGAATCGGAAAATTTGCAACGCTGCTGATGCTTGACGGAACATTGGTAGCAGACGTATTCATACTCTTCCCCATATCTTTATTGAACGTTAAATTTCGAATCCTTGACGTGATATAGTACTTGCACAACCATCTGCCAACAATTTTCTCAACACAAAAGCCTCAAGGTTAACACTTTTATGTCAAAATTAAATAAATGAGTCTAGCGCGCTCTATAAGCGATAAAATTGATTTCACTTAAAACCAATCAAAGACTAGAAAGTAAATA
>NZ_JBHIOZ010000024.1:10480-19446 GCF_042195805.1 Bartonella sp. AP57NXGY
AAAACTTGTAATACATTGACTTAACGTGGTTAATTTAATCATTTTACCTTCTCTAAATAAGAAGCCAATGCAATATTTAATCACAACAATCACACCAGCAATAATAGTCTAACATTGCACTCTTCAAAATGATACAATACAATAAACTATGTTTATTTTTTTATATGCCTAAACGAGGAAAAATAAGTAAAAAAGTCTATGTTTTACAAATCATTAGAAGATACCATGTTGATAACAACACAAATAAAACTAAACTATCTCTTATATCTAGAGTACCATTTTACATAAAAAACGACTTTAATGGCAGCATAGGCTTCTTAATGATTTTGACCATAGCAAATAGTGTCTTTCCCCTATATCGTAAAGAACCTCAATGAAACAACCAAAAAAACTCCGTATTTCACGAACACAGATAAGCTTTTAAAATGAACAAATCCGTTAATGATGAAATAAATACATCACTCTATACAGCTGTAGCAACCATCGATGTCAGTGCCATTGTTGCCAATTATATTACTTTAGCCAAACGTGTAGCTCCAACACAATGTTCAGCAGTTGTAAAAGCAAATGCCTATGGATTAGGAGCTCACAAAATTGCTCCTGCCCTTTATCAAGCTGGTTGTCGCACTTTTTTTGTCGCCCAAATCAGAGAAGCACTCCAATTAAAAAGCATTTTACCATCAAATGTCACAATTGCCATTCTGAATGGACTTCCACACTTAGCAGAAGAGTTTGTCGCACAATCTGGTATTGTTCCTGTTCTAAACTCTTGGAATGCCATTGAAAATTGGCAAAAAATTTGTCAAAAAAAAGATAAAAAATTTCCAGCAATTGTTCAAATCGATACCCATATGAACCGATTAGGACTGGATCAAAAAGAATTACAAAAACTCATCAAACACCCTACAATTTTCGAAAAAGCAGAAATAAAATATATTCTTAGTCATCTTTCTAACGGAGAAGATGATACCCACCCATCAAATTATGCCCAATTGACTTCTTTCAAAACGATCCTTGCGCAATTGCCTGCTTGCAAAGTTTCCTTTGCCAATTCTGGAGGTATCTTTCTAGGATCAGATTTTTATTTTGATCTTGTTCGTCCAGGCATTGCACTTTACGGAGTTGATCCGCGGGGAAAACACCCATCACCTTTGAAACCTGTTTTAAAACTTGAAGCCCAAGTCATTCAAAGCCGCGTTGTTGATATAGGAGCACCTGTTGGTTATGCAGAAAGCTTTATAACCAACAGACCAAGCACTCTTGCAACCATTTCTATAGGCTACGCAGACGGCTGGCTCCGTACTCTTTCGAATAAAGGAACTGTTTATTTCAACGGGCACAAACTTCCCATGGTTGGGCGGGTTTCTATGGATTCCATTATTGTAGATACGACCGATCTTGAACAAAAACCTCAAACTGGTGACTGGGTAGAACTCATTGGTCCCCATCAAACACTTGAAAAAGTATCTATAGATGCCGATACCCTTCCCAATGAAATTCTAACATCTCTTGGCTCCCGCTATAAATACATTTACACATAAAAACTCTTTAAAAAAATAAATTGATAAAAATCATCATTTTAGAAAATTGAGGGGCTTTTACAAAAGATTTTACAACAATCAACCACACAGAATGGTCATAGACACCGTACATTCACAGAAATCTCAAAACAGACAAGTTGATGGACTGTTTTATGGAAGTAGCTTTCACCTAAAATACAAAAACTTAGCCTTTCCCCATAAATTGACAAAAAAGAATCTACTACAAAGTTTTTAAAATTAATTTCCCAATTAAAATCATTCGCTTGCATACCACAAGCTGAACTATGTGTAGATAAAAATGATTTAAGAAAAGAATAATGCCTCTTATGAACCATAGTGCCAAGAGCTATAACATTAGGCGCTGGCAAAGTGTATGATAGTGCCCAGCTTACTCCGTTATGAAGCGTAAAGATAGTGGGGAATCAATGGATTTACCCTTACACCATTCACGAGCGCCGTCGCGAAATGGGATTGGGAGCGAAGTGTCTCTTTAAAACAAACACGTGAATTAACAACTCAAGTATATTCTTTTTGGAGCGTTCTGTTTTACATGAGGATCATTCCCCCACTAAAGAACACAATAAATATAAAGTATGGAGCAATGTGTAATCCCCATTATTTAAAAAACATTGCTTTAAATGCTTTTGAAAGCCATAAAGCTGAATTAAGAGGAGATGACAAACTGAGGATTGATTTTCACCTTACGGCTTTACATTTTCCAAAATAAGATTGTCTTCCAGTTTCAAAGATTACGTCAACAGAAATACGCAATCCCCGCCCTCATCTGACAGACAAAAGCAGGAACTACTCATAAAGCTCTTTTTTTCTCAATCTCTGGCTCAA
The DNA here is from genome assembly GCF_042195805.1 of Bartonella sp. AP57NXGY. NCBI lineage: Bacteria > Pseudomonadati > Pseudomonadota > Alphaproteobacteria > Hyphomicrobiales > Bartonellaceae > Bartonella > Bartonella sp. AP57NXGY. Next base: position 12,865 of record NZ_JBHIOZ010000024.1, read on the forward strand.
GACATGTTGCTGCATTAAGTTTGGATGTTGATTTACAGGCAACAGCTAAAGCACACGAGCTCTTAGGAAAACAGCGCCGTAAAGTCACAAACTGACTTGCAATGAAGTGGAAAGATGTGCCGGCTTTTATAAGACCCCTTGTAAAAAAAAACATAATACATTTGGCTTTGCGTTTGCTCATTCTGACAGGTGTTCTTACATATTTTTTCGTCATATTTACAAAAAGCAGATTAAAGAGAAATATTTAGACAATTCTTGACTCGAAAAGATGCAACAACAGAGTTTCGCGTGTCTTTATCATCAAAAACATTAAATTTGATTTTATTCTTTCTACAACCCGTCGTCGTCACCTTAGTGAGAAGTAGTATGTCACAACACATGCAACAGACGTGCCCCTATCCTCATAGGTTTTCACTCTCGTTTACATGAATTAGCTGGCTAAACCGATGCCGACTAGTCAAAAACCATGTCATACGGTAGAATGCAAAGGAGAGCATGCCTATTGCCGACAAAACACAGCTTTTTGTCGACTTTTTCGATTTTGCTCATGTTATAAAAAACAATGCAAAATTCTAGAAAATAGACAAATAATTCCATAGTAACATGATCAACAAGTACAAAACCCACACAAAATGTGTGGGCTTTTTTCGTTCATGCAAATAAACAAATTAAATATATATTTGTTATTTAATAGGTATTTCCCAATGGTGGACACGAACAAATGAGCATTCTGTCTCCCGCAACATTATCAATACGCGATACAGGAGGCCAATATTTATTGGCTGGATCAAGAGAACTGTTGGGAAAAGCAGCTTCTTGTCGCGAATAGGGTCGTACCCAAGCATCATCTAAAGTATCAGCCACTGTATGAGGGGCATTCACCAATGGATTATTGTCTTTTGGCCAAACCCCATTCCCAACTTTTTTCGCTTCTTCAGCAATAGAGAGTAAAGCATCACAAAAACGATCAATCTCTGCTTTTGGTTCTGATTCCGTTGGCTCAATCATTAAAGTTCCCGGAACAGGGAACGACATCGTAGGCGCATGGAATCCATAATCAATGAGACGTTTTGCAATATCATCAACACTCACCCCATACTGCTCTTTCAACACGCGTGTATCCACAATACATTCGTGAGCAACACGTCCATGCTTGCCCCGATAAAGAATGGAATAAGCAGCTGAAAGACGTGCAGCAATATAATTGGCATTTAAAATGGCTATTTGTGTTGCATATTTTAAGCCATCAGCCCCCATCATTCGAATATACATCCATGTAATTGCAAGAATAGACGCACTTCCATAAGGAGCAGCAGAAACCGCATGTGTTGTCCCATCCTGTTCATGACCTGGTAAGAATGGTTTGAGATGCACTGCAACTCCAATTGGTCCCATACCAGGACCACCACCACCATGAGGAATAGCAAATGTTTTATGAAGATTCATATGACAAACATCAGCGCCAATATCCGCAGGACGAGCAAGCCCCACAAGGGCATTGAGATTAGCACCATCAAAATAAACTTGTCCGCCATTTTCATGAATAATAGAACAAATTTCCTTAATGCTTTCCTCGTAAACACCATGGGTTGAAGGATAAGTAATCATAAGAGCAGCCAATTTATCTTTATGCAATTGCGCTTTCATCTTGAGATCGTCTACATCAACATCACCATCGCTTAAACATTTTACCACAACGACTTCCATCCCTGCCATATGAGCCGAAGCTGGATTGGTACCATGCGCAGATGCAGGAATAAGACAAACTGTACGTTGATGTTCTCCTCGTGATTGGTAATATCGTCGGATAGCCAAAAGCCCAGCATATTCACCTTGAGCACCAGAATTTGGCTGAAAAGAAACTTGCGCAAATCCTGTAATTTCACACAACCACGCATTTAACTGGTTGATCATCTCCAAATAACCCGCTGCATCCTCTTGTGAAACAAAGGGGTGTATATTGGCCATGCTCGCCCAGCTCACAGGCATCAATTCAGCAGCTGCATTAAGCTTCATTGTACAAGAACCAAGAGGGATCATAGCGCGATCCAGCGCCAAATCCTTATCCGCTAAACGACGCAAAAAGCGCATCATATCTGTCTCTGAATGAACAGCATGAAAAAAAGGCTGAGAAAGAAAAGCAGCATCCCGTTTTTTTCCAAAGAGTCGTGGAGAAACCTTATCAAAGAGTTGTGCCCCCAAAAGCTGCGCTAAAGCACCAGCATCTTCTTCTGTTGATAATTCATCAAAATTGATTGCAATAGTGTCATCATCGAGAACACGAATAAGGCGCCCACCTATTTTGGCTTGATGCGCAATTTCTCGCGCTTTTCCCTTAACAGAAATACTCACACAATCAAAAAAGCTTTTCCCTTCAACATGAATCCCTGCTGCTTCTAAACCAGCAACAAAACGACATGTTAAATGATGAATTCGCTGCGCAATTTCTTGTAAGCCTTTTGGCCCATGCCAAACAGCATAAGCGGTTGCCATATTAGCCAACAAAGCCTGCGCTGTACAAATATTTGACGTCGCTTTATCGCGCCGAATATGTTGTTCACGTGTTTGCAAAGCTAAACGAAAACCAACGCGTCCTTTGGTATCCACGGATTGACCAACAATACGCCCTGGAATAAGACGCGTTAACGCATCACTCACAGCAAGGTAACCAGCATGTGGACCACCAAATCCCATCGGAACGCCATAACGCTGCATAGTGCCAACAACGATATCTGCCCCCCATTGAGCAGGTGGCTCCTGAAGAGTAAGCGCTAAAGGATCAGCTACAACGATAACTAAAGCTCCCTTTTCCTTTGCCTCTTTTATGATCTCACTGTAATCATGAAAAGAGCCTTTTGTATCTGGCCAAGACAAAACAATTGCCGCTGTATCAGGATCAATTTCGCCATTTTGGCTAATCTGAATCCCTTGTGTTTCAGCACGCGTTTGCGCAACACTCAAAGTCTGAGGATGTAAAAGACTCTGAAGAGAAATTTTTGTTTTTTTCTCACGGAAAAAGCGAACAGCAAGGGCATTGGCTTCAGCTAAAGCAGTTGCTTCATCAAGAAGGGAAGCAGCAGAAACAGGCAAACCTGTTAGTTCACTAACCAATGTCTGAAAATAAAATAAAAGCTCTAAACGACCTTGGCTAATTTCTGCTTGATAAGGCGTATAAGCAGTATACCAAGCAGGATTTTCAAACAGATTTCGTAAAATAACCGGAGGCACATAAGTTCCATGATATCCTTGCCCAATAAAACTTTTGTGCACATGGTTACGCTCCATCATCTTGGAGAGTTCTTCCAAGGCTTGTCCTTCACTAGCAGCCTCTGGAAGATTCAGTGAACGTCCCAAATGGATAGAGTGTGGAACAGCTTGAGAAATAAGTGTCTCAACACAATCAAGCTCTAAAACATCAAGCATTTTTTGTGTTTCATCAGGACGCAGCCCAATATGTCGAGAAGAAAAAGAACGCTCGATCATGGTACTCATCCAATCAAAGCTTTATAAGCATCTTTATCTAACAACCCCTCCAGTTGTGTCTCATCCTGCAATGTCATTTTCCATAACCAGCCTTCTGTTTCGGGTTTCTGGTTTACCAGTTCAGGATTATCAGCCAAGGCTTCATTTATTTCGACCACTTCACCATCAAGAGGAGCATAAACATCTGAAGCCGCCTTCACTGATTCTACAACAGCCGCCGCCTCTCCTTTGGAAAGTTTTGTTCCACTTTGTGGTAAATCAACAAAAACCAAATCCCCTAATTGCTCTTGCGCATAATGCGTAACCCCAACAGTCACCATTTGCCCTTCAACGCTAAGCCATTCATGGTCATGTGTAAAATAAGTTTTAGACATAAAAAATCATCCTTTAAAATAACGTTGTTCAACAAAGGGAAGAGAATGAACTGATAATACAATCTTTTTGCCTCGCAGTTCTGTAAAGACTTGTGTCCCTTCAACTTTAAAATCAACAGGAACGTAACCCATCGCGACAGGACCATCAAAAGAAGGACCAAAACCACCTGATGTTACAATGCCAATCTCATTACCTTGATCATCAAGAAGCACCGCACCGGCACGAATAGGTTGACGCGTTTGCGGTTTTAATCCAACACGACAACGAGCCGGTCCTTTTTGCAGTGCTTCAAGAAAAGCCTTTGCACCATAAAATTGTGCTTTTTCTCGAACACTTTTAGGAACAGCCCATGTTAGAGCCGCATCAATAGGTGTCGTATCAGGGGTAATATCATTTCCATGCAAACACAGCCCCGCTTCCAACCGCAAGCTATCGCGTGCGGCAAGTCCAATCCACTCAACACGAGAATCACTCAGCAATTTTTCAGCCAACATATGCGCATGCCCTATAGGCAAAGCAATTTCAAAACCATCCTCTCCCGTATAACCAGAACGCGTTATAAACCAATCCTGTTGTGGTTCGAATCCTTGCATAAAGAACAATTCATTCCCTGGTAAATCGGCATCAGCAAGAACAGCTGCCGCTTCAGGACCTTGAAGCGCAAGCAATACCCTTTCAAGGGCAATCACTTGACATTCAAAATCAACCGCACGCTTTTCCAATTCTAAAAAATCAGCCTGTGCATTCCCAGCATTGGCGACCAACATAAAACGACCCTCTTCCAAACGGGTAATGATAAGATCATCAAGAATACCAGCCTGCTCATTAAGCAAATAATTATACCGTGAATGCCCAATCTTTAAAGCTGCTGCATCAATGGGAAAAGCATAGGACAAAAATTCCACAGCTTGTGCCCCTTCAACCGCAATCAATTTCATATGAGAAATATCAAAAAGTCCTGCATGTGCACGCGTATGAAGATGCTCTTTTAAAACGCCAAGAGGATAAGTTAAAGGCATGTTCCAACCCGCAAAAGCACCAAATTTTGCTCCTGCGTTTTCATGCAAATCATATAAAGGAAGTGTTTTTAAAAAAGATGTTTCTTGTGCTGTGCCCATAATAACTCCAAAGCTGCGCTAACGCCCACAGAATATGGTCGTCTCTGCCCCCTCTGTCATCAACCTGAGAGACTCGCGAAAAGATTTTTCGCTTACACCTTCGGCGCGGGTTCTCCCGACTTTCCAGATCTGCCTTCTTCCTTTTACGGTCCTTAAAGCCTGAGAGATTATGGGCTATTTCCCCTTCGGCGGCAATGCGAAAATTTGCAATCTGCACTCTCCCGCAAAAGAATGAAAGAAACGATAACGCTCTTTCCAGCATATTTAAACCTATAGCCTATCTTCATCACACTGTCATTAGTAAAGTGATGAAAATGTTCTCATTTTAAAACTTGCATAAGCTCCTTCAAAAGATTTATAATAGTGCCCTTTTGAACCTTACAAAAATTGCAAGCAACACATTTTAGGAAATTTAAGACAAAAATCAAAAGCTATAAACAAAAATACCTCTTGAAAATCATGCAAAACGTCACACACTAAAAAGATCGCAAAGCAATATTCTTTCGCGCGCAGTTCAACCTTAAAGATAGGGTTTCATATTCTTTTTGAGAATAAGGACTTCAAATATTTTATAAGTATGATTTTAATGCACAAGAAGTAGGTTTTCTGCTTTCTCAATAGTGTCATAAATAGCGACTATTTACAGACTAAAACTACCGAACAAAGGTGACAAAATACTCATGAAAGCTGGTAATATCTCTTACAATTGCGAAAATGATCTTCCAAAGCAAATTGCTCTTTTTCCTTTAGAAGGTGCACTCTTACTACCCGGTGGTTTTTTATCACTCAATATTTTTGAACCAGAATCACTTGAAATGATTGAAAATGTTATGGTAACTGATCGTCTATTGGGCATTATTCAACCACTTTCATCGGATACAGATCGCTTCTCTACACAACTTTATAAAACAGGCTGTATAGGGCGCATTACAAACTACAGTGAAACAGGAAACGGACAACTGTTCATTATCTTACAAGGTGTTTGCCGCTTCACTTTAGAACAAGAATTGAAAAACACAAAATCCTATCGAACAGCTCTCATCCAATCAAACATAAAAGACTTGCAAGAATTTGATATTGAAGAAAGCATTAACCGAGAGAACTTACTCGACGTTGTTGAAAAATATCTAACCATCCATGAAATGGAATATAATTGGAGCAGCATCATAGAAGCCCCTACGCCTATATTGGTTAATGCTTTTTCAGCCCTTATCCCCTTTACACCAGCAGAAAAACAAGCTCTCCTTGAAGCTCCAGATATCGAAAGCCGTGCTCAAACTCTTCTTGCATTAACAGAACGCTCGCTCATGAAACAAACAGGAACAGATTACCGCTTAAACTAATGAATGTCCAAACATGAAAAAAATGACCACAGATCCCAAAATGCTCGAATTGCTCGTCTGCCCAATGACGAAAGGCACGCTCTCTTTCAACCGAAAAACACAAGAGCTCATTTCTCTCAAAGCCAAACTTGCCTATCCTATTCGTGATGGCGTTCCCATTATGCTTGCCTCAGAAGCGCGCCCTTTGCAAAACAATGAAGAAATAACGCATAAAAAATAAAAAATCCTCATGCAATTTCCCTCTACAAGCCCACTGTTATCAA
>NZ_JBHIOZ010000025.1:0-14254 GCF_042195805.1 Bartonella sp. AP57NXGY
ATAGGGGAGTGTGTTTGGATTTCTTGAATCACTGCGCGTAAGTGTTTTTCTAAATAATTGCTGGAGTTGACCGATAGTGTCGAATCGTCAACAGGAGCGCCATCAGAAATGACCATGAGGATACGACGTTGTTCACGCCGTGATAAAAGGCGTTGATGAGCCCAAATTAAAGCTTCTCCGTCGATATTTTCTTTTAATAATCCTTCTTGCATCATTAAACCTAAATTGCGTCGTGCGCGACGCCATGGGGTATCAGCACTTTTATAGATGATATGGCATAAATCATTGAGGCGTCCAGGATTATGGAGTTTGTTTTGGGTAAGCCATTGTTCGCGCGATTTTCCCCCTTTCCAAGTTTTGGTGGTAAAACCTAAAATTTCAACTTTGACACCACAACGTTCAAGAGTTTGTGCCAAAATATCAGCACAACTTGCAGCAACGCTAATGGGGCGTCCGCGCATTGAGCCAGAATTATCAATGAGGAGTGAAACAACTGTGTCCCGAAATTGGGTGTTGCTTTCCATTTTAAAAGAAAGGGGTTGCATGGGGTCAATAATTAGACGTGGAAGCCGTGTTGTATCAAGATATCCTTCTTCAAGGTCAAAGTTCCAGTTGCGATTTTGTTGCGCCATCAAGCGGCGCTGGAGACGGTTTGCTAAACGTCCAACGATGTTTTGCAGATGATTGATTTGCTTATCAAGATAACGGCGTAAGTGATCTAACTCGTTTTCAGAACAAAAATCTGTTGCTTCCAAAATTTCATCAAATTGACGGGTGAAGATTTTATAATTGCCAAGTCTTTGCATTTGTTCCGAATCAGAAAAAAGGTGTTTGGGTTTGCTCGGCTTTTCTTGCCAAGGTCCATTTTTTTGCTCGCCGTCAGCTTGATCATTGTTGTTTGATTGTGTCGCTTGTGTTTTTCCATCATCTTGCACATCACTTTCTTGTTCAGTGCTGGTTTGTTCTTCACTTTGAGCGTGTTTTTTGTTTTTACTCTCTTCTTCTCTTTGGTCTTGAGGTTCACACGCATTTTTTAATTTTTTATTGTTTTCACTGTTAGAAGCTTCAGCTTGTTGCACTGTCATTTTGAGTGTAACAAGCATTTGGCGAACAATCTGTGCAAAAGCTTGTTGGTTGTAAATATGATGTGGGAGTTCATTGAGTTGTGATGCTGCTTTTTGTTCGAGTTCTTTACGCCACAATTCTAAGACAGAACCCGCTTCTCTTGGAGCTGCGCGCTTTGTTATTTTTTCACGCAATAAAAGTGCAATCGCTTCTTGGATGGGGGCTTCACTTTGGTTGCTAATTTTATGATAATGGGCTCTTTTGTATTTATCGGCGAGCATGACATCAAGATTTTTTGCAAGTCCCTCCATGGCTAAAGTACCAATTGCTTCAACACGTGTTTGTTCGAGGGCATCAAAGACAGCACGTGCTTCTGATTCTAGTGGAGAAAATTGCATGTGAATGCGGTTGTCATGCCATGCTTTGCGCAGAGCCATGGAATCACCTAGTCCGCGGGTAATAGTGATGTCTTTATTTGTTGCGTATTGAGGTAATTCTGGTAAACGCGCGCAACTTTCGCTTAAAGATGGTCGGTTATGACTAAAGGAAACTTCAAGGTTGTTTGTGCCTGCAATCGCACGCATACAGGTGGAAAGTGCTTTTTTAAAAGCTTCAGCATTAAGAGTGTTGTTGGAAGAATCTTTTGCCGGATTTTTGTTGTCGCCAATATCGGTAGCCATGAGTGACAGATTCCTTAAGGCGAAACACCATGAATGAGTGATTCGGGAAGCTCTTGTCCAAAGGCGCGTTGATAAAATTCTGCAACAGTGGCACGTTCGAGTTCATCACATTTATTGAGAAAGGTTAATCGGAAGGCAAAGCCGACATCTTGAAAAATTGTTGTATTTTCTGCCCAAGTAATGACGGTACGTGGACTCATGACAGTTGAAAGATCTCCATTGATAAAAGATTGGCGTACCATATCAGCAACATGAACCATTTGTGAAATTGTCTTTTTTCCCTCAGCCGTTTGAAAAGATTTGACCTTTGAACAAATGATATTAACCTCTTTATCATGGGGTAAATAATTGAGTATCGTAACAATAGACCAGCGGTCCATTTGAGCTTGATTGATCTGTTGGGTACCATGATAGAGACCGGTTGTATCACCAAGACCAATGGTGTTTGCCGTTGCAAAAAGACGAAATGCTGGGTGTGGAGAGATGACACGGCTTTGATCAAGTAAGCTTAGTTTTCCAGAGGTTTCAAGAACGCGTTGGATGACAAACATAACATCGGGACGCCCCGCATCATATTCGTCGAAAACAAGAGCAATATTATTTTGATAAGCCCATGGCAAAATGCCCTCTTTAAATTCAGTGATTTGTAAGCCATCTTTTAAAACGATAGCATCTTTTCCTACAAGATCGATACGACTTACATGACTATCGAGATTAATGCGAAGACAAGGCCAGTTAAGACGTGCAGCAACTTGTTCAATATGCGTTGATTTCCCTGTACCGTGATAGCCAGAAACCATTACACGGCGGTTAAAGGTAAAACCTGCGAGAATCGCTAAAGTTGTTTGCTGATCAAAAAGATAATCAGGATCGATATCAGGAACATGGGGACTTTTTGTGCTAAAAGCAGGGACTTTCAGATCTGTTTCAATATGAAATAGATCGCGAGCACAAAGTGTAATATCGGGCAAATTTTCAACGGTAAGATTTGTCATTATGTTTCTGGAAGGGAGAGGACGCTATTTATTCATTAGAAACGATACAAGAGTTAAAGTATTTATGCAATGCTCTATAATGAGAGCCTTAGATATTGAAGAAAGATTTTTTTACATATTCTATAATGTTTTGCAAAAAAAGTAACATTTTGCGCAAATAATGATGGTCTAAATGAAAATAGACTCATATAAGCGCATGTTTTCAGCACAAACCAGACTTTTTTAGCAAATTGTAAGCATGTAAAACATCACGAAAGCGCTCTTCTGAAGCACGATTACCACCATTGGAATCAGGATGGTGCTTTTTTACCAACTCTTTATATTTCATTTTGATGTCTTCTGCTGAAGCGTTTGCCTGTAGTCCCAGTGTATCAAAAGCTTTTGCTTCTAAGGGCTTTAATTTTCGTGAGAACTTATTGTTTGAATGCTGCCCAGTAAAAAGCGTGAAGGGATCGCGCATGCGATTTTGATAGGCAGCTGTTCCAGAGCGAATCTTTGCATAATTCGCGGCTGTTTTTTTCGATGTACCATTGCTCAGATCTGTAGGCCATGTCGGACGATGTCCTGTGAGAGCATCCTTTTGAAATTTTGCGATATCTTTATTGCTAAGACCAGAGAAGTAATTAAAATTTTTATTATAGGCGCGTACGTGTTCAATACAAAAATATAAATATTGTCCTTCGTGATTTCGACCTGCTGGTGCTTTATGGGACCCTGTTTTTTCACAACCTTCCCACTGACACTGTTGTGCTTCTGGCTCAGCTTTTTGTTTTTTATTTGAGCTTATGCGAATTGAATCGAATAATTTAGATGTTATTGTCATATTATTGGTTTATGCAAAATTGATTAATTTTACAAGAATTGACTTTTGAAAAATTTGTTTTCACACTTATTCTATTATGAAAAAGGTGTATCTTTGCACGTTCATTTTGTTTGAGGAATGAAAAATGTTTATAGAAACAATAATTCAGAGAAAGCTTCAGGATGCTTTTCATCCGCAAAAGCTTGAAGTGATTAACGAAAGTCATCTTCATGAGGGGCATCCTCATAATGAACATGCTTTTGATGGTAAAGGAGAAACACATTTTCGAGTGAAAATTTTATCTTCTTCTTTTTCTAATATGACACGCGTAGAAATACATCGAGCGATTTATAAAGTTTTACAAGAAGAGTTAGCTACTTGTGTTCATGCTTTGGCACTTGAGGTTGAAACACTCTAATTTTTTGATGAGACGTTTTTAGGAACGGGGATGGGCCTTTTGATAGATTTTTAACAAATGGTCTGTATCGACGTGGGTATAGATTTGTGTGGTGGAAAGACTAGCGTGCCCAAGAAGTTCTTGAATCGTGCGCAAATCTCCCCCCCGTGATAAAAGATGGGTGGCAAAAGAATGGCGCAGTGTATGAGGCGTTGCAGTTTCTGGTAAACCAAGGCTTGCACGTAAATTACGGACAGCTTTTTGAATAATGGCAGGCTGTAGGGGACCGCCTCGCGCCCCACGAAATATGGGTTGGTTATCCAATAAAGGATATGGGCAACATTTGAGATAATTTTGTACAGCTTCGTAAACAATTTTGATGAGAGGAACAAGGCGTGTTTTGCCGCCTTTTCCTGTTATAAATAAACTTGTTTTTTTAGGATCAGAAAATTGTTCTGGTGTGAGGCTTAAGGCTTCTGATATTCGCATTCCACAGCCATAAAGAAGCATGAGGACAGCAGCATTACGAGCGCTAATCCAAGGTTCATTTTCCAGTTGATTTTCTTGTTTGACTATGTGAAGTGCTGATTTTATCGCTAAAGGTTTTGGGAGCAATTTGGGGTGTTTGGGGCTTCGGATAAGTTGAGCTGCGGGAACATTGACGATTCCTTCACGTGATAAGTATTTGAAAAAAGAACGGATGCCTGCTACTCCGCGGCTTAAAGAGCGCGCACTTACATTGTTTGTACGCCGATAAGCAAGATAAGCACGCAAGTCACTGATGCGTAAATGAGCAAGATCTGTAAGGGTTGGTGTATGGCTTAAGTGTTGACAGAGAAAAGACAAAAATTGCCGCGTATCACGTTCATAGGCTTGCACTGTTTGTGCTGACATACGACGTGTTTGGGTAAGACACTCTAACCAATTTTTCCTTGCGTTTAAAATTGCATGGTCTGCTGGAATGAGAGGAATATTTTCATCTTTTCTCTTGTCGTTTTTGATGGGCATTATCTAGTTGAGAGTTTCTTTCTTTTTAGATTTTTCATCGTTAGAATGACCATTCTTGTTTTGGGGTTGCTCTTCACGATTGATAAGTTGCTTTTCACCTTTGAGAGAGAGTATTTTCACAAGATTGTGTGTTGACATCAAATGCGCAAAAATTAATCCTAAAAAGCCATTTTTATGAAGTTTGGCAAGTTGGCTTGCTGATAATTTATTCAATTTTTCTTCATCAACAACCCAAAAATGTTCCAATTGCGCTGAGAGACCTTTATCGTTTTTCACATTGATGGATTTTTGGCTTAGAAGATCCATTTCTACAAGAGCATCAATAAACTCAGAGGTTTTCTCCATAGCGATTTTAAAACTTTCAAGAAAGCGAATACGTTCTTCCATAAAAGGAGAAATAGAGCCATCGGAATTAAAAAGTTCTGTTCCTGCAACTTCATTAAACATACCGGACTGTTGATCAAAGCAGACAGAAAGTTCTTTTTCATTGCTAATTTGTGCCAAAACAAAAGGATAGCGACGGACAAAAGCTGGAACATAAGTATTGTTTTTCCAACTTTTATCAGAAGCGATATAGTCATTTTCGTCATTAGAAAGACCGACAAGAGCTGCGGATGTGTAGTGCCGTTTTTTTTGTTCATCTTCGGCGCACATAAATAAAATAGGATAGTCTAGCGCTGCTTGAAAATATTCAGTACTTGCTAAAGGAACCCAATGAGTATCCTTGGCAAAAGACATATCAGTTGGAGGAGCAAATTTTAGATTTTTATGGGAAATTTTGTTGATTGGTGTGATATCTTTGTAAAATAGCATAATATTTGCCATAAGACTTTCTCCTTTATTAATTTGTTTTTTGTTACCAAGAAAGGTCTTTTAGAAGATTGTCTCATATGGCAACAAGATTGAATAGAAAACTATAAGATTGAAGGGTTCATTTTTGAGAGATAATATTTTTGCATGAAGTATAATAAAGAAAAGCTTAAAAATAAAGTCTATCTTGCCATTATTGGTATGCCTCATGGTATAAAAGGAGATGTTTTTGTTAAAATTCTAAGTGCTGAGCCACAGCGTTTCAAGTTTTACAGCACTCTTTATGATGATATGGGGCGTTCTTATGAAATTGTAACTCTTCGCATACAAAAAAATAAGGCGATTGTACGTTTTAAAGGGGTAGAAAATCGTAATGCGGCTGAGTCTTTAAAAGGTATTCGCCTTTATGTGACGCGTGATCAATTAATTGATGATTTGATGGAGGATGAGTTTTATCAAGTCGATTTAATAGGCTTGTGTGTCCAAGATTGTGGGGGGAAAATCTTAGGTGAAGTGTGTGGTTTTTTTAATTTCGGGGCTGGTGATTTGCTTGAAATACGTTTGAATACAGGTAAAAGAGTTCTTATTCCCTTTAGTAAGGCGGCGGTACCAGAAATTTGTATGGATTCTGGTTTTCTTGTTGTTGATCCCATGGCCGCTGGTTTAATTGATGGGGGAGACAATGAGAAAAAGGAAATAGCTTGAATCTAAAAATAAAGATGAAGGTAAAAAACAACAGATGAATTTCGTCAATAAAAAGTGGAATGTGTGAAAATATTAAAAATGCTCTTTTGAGCAGATATTGTAAGCACTTTATCTCGAAATAGTCCTGAATTTTTAGAGTCTTTTTTAGTGCAAGTATTTAGAAGGATCGTATTGAATATGGCGCAGATCAAGAAGACTCAGATTAACGCTATAGCGTTAAAAGTCTTGTTTGTGCTATTTTTGCTATTAAGAGTCTGTTTAAGAAAATAAGGATAAGAAATAAAATGAAATTTCAGGCGCGCGTTTTAACCCTTTATCCTGAAATGTTTCCTGGTTTTTTAGGGTATTCTTTAGCAGGGCAAGCTTTAGAGCGTGGAATTTGGTCACTGGAGACGGTACAGATTAGGGATTTTGCTTTAGACAAACACCATAGCGTTGATGATAAACCTGCTGGTGGGGGAGCTGGTATGGTAATGCGGGCGGATGTATTGGCGGCTGCTCTTGACTGCTGTCCACAGGATTCGCCAAGATTGTTGATGAGTCCACGTGGGCGTCCTTTTGACCAAGCTTACGCGCATAGCTTGGCTCGTGATACGGGTGTAACGTTAGTTTGTGGACGTTTTGAAGGGGTTGATGAGCGAGTCATAGAAGCACGAGAATTAGAAGAAGTTTCTATTGGTGATTATATTCTTTCAGGGGGTGAAACAGCTGCATTGGTTATCTTAGATGCTATTATACGTCTTCTGCCTGGAGTGATGGGGAATGCAGCTTCTGCAAGGTGTGAAAGTTTTGAAAATGACTTGCTGGAACATCCGCAATATACCCGCCCTTCTCTTTTCGAAGGGCGGGGTATTCCGCCTGTATTGCTCTCAGGTCATCACAAAGCGATCGCAGATTGGCGTCAAAGCCAAGCCGAATTGTTAACACGTCAACGTCGCCCTGATCTTTATGCGCGTTATAATAAAAATCATCAGAAAACTTGATTCATATGATAAGGTGGTGTATTGCATGGCTCTCTTTTTAGAGAGTTTTTTATAAAAGGTTTTCTGTAGTTCCAAAATTAAAATGAAGGAATGGTGTATTCGCTCCTGTGTAAGACATAGCCTAAAGAGCTCCTTATTCTTAATAAAGGCTTTTTTGGTAAGAGTTGAGCGCTCTGACTGTTCGATAAAGAACATGAAGGATAAAAGAAATGAATATTATCGCACAGCTTGAAGCTGAACAATGTGCAAAAATTGAAGAAAAGCGCCAATTTCCAGCATTTCAGCCAGGAGATACAGTCCGTGTTATGGTGCGTGTGACAGAAGGTACACGGACGCGTGTTCAGGCTTATGAAGGTGTCTGTATTGCGCGTTCAGGCGGTGGGTTGAATGAGACCTTTACAGTACGCAAGATTTCTTATGGTGAAGGGGTGGAGAGGGTATTTCCTGTTTATTCTCCTTTGATTGAAGGTGTTGAGCTGGTGCGCCGTGGTAAAGTGCGCCGTGCAAAACTCTATTATCTACGTGGCTTGAGAGGTAAAGCTGCACGTATAGCTGAAAAGAGAGATTATCGGAAAAAAGCTGAAAAGGTTGTTGAGAAAGTAGAAGCAGCATCTGTCAGCACAGATGTTGAAAAGCAAGTTTCTGAGTAAAGATTATATCGGCTAAACTTTATGCAAAAGCGGCTTTTATGCCGCTTATTTGTGTCTTTCTTGATTCGTTTTGCCTTTTAAAAGGCTTGGAGTGGACATAAAAATGTTCAATCTATCAATTTTTCCTCTTTTTATTCTTAATTATGGGTGCAGTTTAAGAGACTATTGCATATATCGTGAATACTCAAAAGGATAAGTTTAATCTGAAAAAATGTCTGTTTATATTTGGAAACGATTTTAGACCTTTGACGTGAAGATAAAAGTGTATTAGATTAAGGCGAGTTTTGCGGATCATATCCAGGGAGTAATCGGTTTTTTTATGCGTGACCTTTAATCCGTTATTTGAGACAACCGACCTGTAATATCGGTATCTTGAGATGCCAAACAAGTAAAAACGAGAGAGTATGTTTAGTCGTTTTGCGCGACTTTCTCGTTCATTGCGGTTGCAAAAACCAGGTCAGGATATTTTATGATAAACCAGGTCAGGATATTTTATGATAGAGACAACTAGGATAAAAGAGCGCCCTCGTTCCCCTCATATAAGTATTTATCGTTGGACAATTACTATGGCCATGTCCATTGCACACCGCATTACGGGTATGGCACTTTATGTTGGAACGGTTTTTCTTGCTGTTTGGTTAATTGCTATTGCGTGTGGCGAGGAGACATTTAGAACAGTTTACGAAATTTATAGTTCTTGGTTTGGATTGTGTATTTTGTTTCTTTATACTTTGGCAGGGGTTCATCACATGGTTGGTGGTGTTCGCCACATTGTTTGGGATCTGAAGCCTTGCCTTTTGGCAAAAGAAAAGGCAACAGTCACTGCTTGGGCGACAGTGTTTATTTCTCTTATTGTTACTTTTGCGATTTGGATTATTGGATATACCGTTGTTTAGCTGGGGGTGAAAAGAGACATGAAAAAAGATTTTCGAACGGAACTTGGAAAAGTACGGGGGCGTGGCAGTGCTCATGAAGGAACAGAGCATTTTTGGCTAGAACGTTTGACGGGGTTTATCAATCTACCACTTTTGATATTTTTTATTGTTCTTATTCTTTCGCTTGTGGGAAAGGATTATAGTATTGTGCGTGCAAGACTTGCACATCCTATTGTTGCTGTTTTGATGGGATTGATGACTTTTTCGGTCCTTTATCATATGAAACTTGGTATGCAGGTAGTGATTGAAGATTATATTCCACGTGAAGGTTTTCGGATATTCTTTTTGACGTTAAATATTTTATTTTGTTTTCTCATAGGTGGTATCATTATTTTTTCTCTTTTGAAAATTGCATTAGGGGGTTAAACAAGTATGGCGGGTACAGGATCATCTCTGGGTGCTAAAGCAGGTAACGCCCCTTATCGCACTGTGGATCATAAATTTGATGTTGTTGTTGTTGGGGCAGGTGGTGCAGGATTACGTGCGACACTGGGTATGGCAGAACAAGGATTAAAGACAGCTTGTATTACGAAGGTTTTTCCAACGCGCTCACATACGGTTGCAGCACAAGGGGGAATTGCTGCATCGCTTTCAAATATGGGACCTGACAATTGGCAGTGGCATTTATATGATACCGTGAAAGGTTCTGATTGGTTGGGCGATACCGATGCAATGGAATATTTGGTGCGTAATGCTCCTGCTGCTGTGTATGAATTAGAACATTATGGCGTTCCTTTTTCGCGAACGCAAGAAGGCAAAATTTATCAGCGTCCTTTTGGTGGACATACGACACAATTTGGTGAAGGTCCGCCTGTTCAGCGTACTTGCGCAGCAGCTGACCGTACAGGCCATGCCATTTTGCATACGCTTTATGGACAAAGCTTAAAGCATAATGCGCAATTTTTTATTGAATATTTTGCACTCGATCTCATCATGACGGATGGGGTTTGTACGGGGGTTGTGGCATGGAATCTCGATGATGGTACAATACATCGTTTTTCTGCCAAAATGGTTGTTCTTGCAACCGGTGGTTATGGACGCGCTTATTTTTCTGCGACATCGGCGCATACCTGTACGGGTGATGGTGGTGGAATGATTGCACGTGCTGGATTGCCACTTCAGGATATGGAGTTTGTGCAATTCCATCCGACAGGGATTTACGGTTCTGGCTGCTTAATTACAGAAGGAGCTCGTGGTGAAGGAGGCTATTTAATCAATTCTGAAGGTGAACGCTTTATGGAGCGTTATGCACCTTCCTTTAAGGATTTGGCTTCACGTGACTTGGTTTCGCGTTGTATCACACTTGAAATTCGTGAAGGGCGTGGCGTTGGACCTAAGAAGGATCATATTCATTTGGTTCTCAATCATATTGATCCTGCAATCTTGCATGAGCGTTTACCAGGGATTTCAGAATCAGCACGGATATTTGCAGGGGTGGATGTAACAAAAGAGCCTATCCCCATCTTGCCAACGGTTCATTATAATATGGGTGGGATTCCTACCAATTACTACGGGGAAGTTCTCAATCCAACGGCTGATTCGCCTGATCGTATTCAACCAGGGCTGATGGCGGTAGGAGAAGCAGGATGTGCTTCTGTTCATGGAGCTAACCGCTTGGGGTCAAATTCATTAATTGATCTTGTGGTGTTTGGTCGTGCTGCTGCCATTCGCGCGGGTGAAGTTATTGATCGGAATGCAGAAATTTCACCCATCAATGAAGAAGCTGTTGACGAAATTATAGCGCGTTTTGATCGTTTACGTTTTGCACAAGGGGCAATACCAACAGCTGTATTGCGTGAAAAAATGCAACGCACGATGCAAGAAGACGCAGCAGTCTTCCGTACAGAAGATTCTTTGAAACAGGGATGTCAACGGATGAATAAAATCTGGGGGGAATTGTCGGATCTCAAAGTCACAGATCGTTCTCTGATATGGAATTCTGATTTGGTTGAAACATTAGAGCTTGAAAATCTTATGGCGAATGCAATCATGACTGTTTATTCTGCCGAAGCACGTTCAGAAAGCCGTGGCGCTCACGCTCGTGAAGATTATCCAGAGCGTGATGATAAAAACTGGCGTAAACATACGATTTCACATTTGTCAAAAGAGGGTAAGGTGACATTATCGTATCGACCTGTCCATGTGGACCCGTTAACATCTGAAGCTGATGGTGGGATCGATTTAAAGCGCATTGCACCTAAAAAACGGGTTTATTAAGGGGAGAATGAAATATGGTACAAATTAAGCTTCCCAAAAATTCTCAAGTAAAACCGGGAAAGGTTTGGCCTAAACCTGAAGGTGCTACAAAGCTGACGGAATTTCACGTGTATCGTTGGTCGCCTGATGATGAGGAAAATCCTCATTTAGATACTTATTATGTGGATCGTTCTGCTTGTGGTCCTATGATTCTTGATGGGCTTTTGTTTATTAAAAACCATATTGATCCAACTTTGACACTTCGTCGATCATGCCGTGAAGGCATCTGTGGTTCATGTGCGATGAATATTGATGGAACCAATACATTAGCTTGTACCAAAGGGATGGATGATGTAAAACATCCCATTAAGGTCTATCCGTTGCCTTCCATGCCGGTTGTTAAAGATTTGGTTCCTGATTTAAAGCGTTTTTATGCACAACACCGAGTCATTGAGCCTTGGTTGCAAACAGTTTCTCCTGAACCTGCAAAAGAATGGTTACAAAGTCACTCCGATCGCCAAAAAATCGATGGCCTTTATGAATGTATTTTGTGTGCGTGTTGTCAGACTTCATGTCCAAGTTATTGGTGGAACGGTGATCGTTATTTGGGGCCCGCTGTTTTGCTTCAAGCTTATCGCTGGATTGCGGATTCACGTGATGAGATGTGTGGTGAACGTCTTGATAATTTAGAAGATCCTTTCCGCCTTTATCGTTGCCATACGATTATGAATTGTGCGCAAACTTGTCCAAAGGGATTAAATCCAGCGAAAGCGATTGCTGAAATTAAAAAACTCATGGTTGAACGCCGCCTTTGAAAATTTACTGATTGATCAAAATAAAGCGCAAGGTGGAAAATTGTATCTCCTTTTAGCAATTAAATCTCTAAAAGAAGATCGGCTGCTTATGGGGGCGCAGTAGCTATAATCATTCTAAAAGTGAAGTAATCCCTAAAAATTTAAGCAATCCTTGTAGAAGCAATCCTTGCAATGGCTGAGCAGAAAACTCATAGTTGAATATTATCTTTGAAAATTGACCGATTAACGAACAGTAAAAAGAAAAATAGAAAATTGTGCGTGTTTTTGTGCCTCTTTGAGGCTTAATATCTAAAAATTTATTGGCTTCTATGAGGCGGTTAGTATAGTTATTATTGCCTTTAAAAGGCATTAGTCTTTCGAGTAAACTATACTTTAAATAGCGTTCTATGTAAAAACAATAAAATCAATATGCCATGTGTTTTTATTTTTATTAAATTCGCATCATAATTTATAATTTGATGCAGATTCAAGTAATCATTTTTTATAAAAAATGATTACTCTTTATAAATAGAGCACAAAAAATAAATGCTGATACAAATATTATAACGCATGTAAATTATCTAAATGAAATACAAAGGAGTGATCATTATGACAATTCGTCATTTTACGACACATTTATTGTAATATCGAAAACATTGCTAATATTCAAGGATTAGGAATTTTTGATAATATCATTATATATATATATATATAAAGGTCATATTTTTTGTTTTAAAGATTGGATTGTTAATCGCATTAAAAAGCAAAATTTATAGTTCTTAAAAAATGGAGAACGTAAAAGCCCTCTCTATTGTAGAGATAGATCATACAGTTAAGGGGGAAGTAATTTAAAATTATTGTAACGTCATAGATTTAAATTCATTAAAGAGCAAATAAGGCGTTTTTAAAAAATATCAAATTTATAGTTTTTTCCAAAAATTTAGAAAAGGCTAGTGAGAATTCTAAGAACACGTGTTGCGAATGTGGAATAGGGATGTTTATAGGTTCGTTTGAGTTGAATGAATTCAATCATCAAAGAAAACATGTTGTGTTTTTATGAGTTTCATAGGTTTTGATTTTATATATTTTTATCTATAAAAAATAGAGATTTCTAGGTTTAGGTCTTATTTATTATGTTAGGGTATTTCATTGTTCTTGTATATATGCTGAAGAAAGTTATTTAAGCAGTAAAAGTGTTTTTTATTTTTTAGCATAAAAGATATTTCTTAACATGAAAGAGAGGTGTCCAAGTATTAACGGTATAATCAGCCATTGTTTTGGTATTTATTCTGTTGTGCTGTAAAACACTATCTTATTTAGGATGTGGTAATTAGAGTGGTTAGGAGGTGAAATCTGCTAGGTGAGGGGGCGGATTGTTTGCAGATCAGTGGCGTGTTAAGAGGCTTCGTCCTTTGAGGTGTGATAGGTGGAGTCTGTTAGCCAATTACGTAAATGAGAGAGAAATCTACGTGGACAGGTTTTTAACCTAACCTCTCTTATATATTGTGATAGGAAATTCACCTTAATAAGGACTACGACCGGTTACAGAAAACAGAAATCATTGCGAAAAAACAAGCGTGCTTGTTTTAAAATTTTTAATATTTGTGATCATAGTGACATGCGAAATCTCCTGTAGTATCACGCAGACCGTTCGTATTCTCGAGCCAAGAGTTGTCCATATATCCTCTTCAATCTGATCTTCACGAATTGATGCAAGAGATGGGTACGAACACCTGTAAGAATAAGCAGACGCAAAGCCAGTTGTATCATTCTTGTTGCTTTGCAGAGTGTTTGATAAAAATCTGGAACATTTCTCCAATTCATTGCCGGTTTATTAATGACTTTATGGCGTTGTTTTTCTAAAAGAGCTTTTGCTGTTGCAGCTTTTACTTATCAGATGGGAGTTAAGAGTATTATGTATCTCTGTTGGCGCAATCTTTGAAAGTTGCTTACAGCCGCCTAATTTGAGGAGAATATGAAGCTGTAAAGGTGCAAACCAGTTTCCATTTTTAGCATCATTTTTTAATTCTGCTTTACGGCTTTCAAAAGCATCTAGAGTAATGTCTTTTAAATAATAGAGATTACACATTGCTTCACGCTTTTGTTTCTCTCGTTCTTTAATAAGATCAAAACCCTTATGTAAAACAGAACGCCCCGAACCAAATACACTTTGCTTGTCAATTTGCACGCTTGTTTTTAAGAAACCTTTCTTTAAGGTGCCTAAGCTTATTTCA